>NZ_CP120679.1:4167500-4423396 GCF_029537375.1 Bacillus sp. HSf4
TCAAACTGTTCCCGGGTCTTTCCCTTCCATGAAGCGGAATTGGCGGACAGTCGGGTCTTCAGGTGCAATTCCGACTTTTTCACTTCATCAGCGGCCGATTTATACTTTTCCGCCAGCGCTATTACCCTGCTTGAATCCAACTATTTTCACTCCTTAAAACCAGGTCTTTTTATTTAATTATAATAAACTTGCACATCTGCCAAATCATACTAAAGTATTGTTTAGGATTCCTTTTATCTTAATTTTTGCTTAAACATGAAATGTATGGAACAACTTGCCTAAACGAAGCGGTTTGAAGGGAATTCACAAAAGCGGAAAAGTTTGTGGTTGAAATTCATAATAGGCATTTTGAATCATGATTCATAACAGGTCAAAAGAACGAAAAAAAGCTGCCGATCTTGTTCGGCAGCCCTTTTTTATTTCGAGATATCAACAAATCCTTCACCAAATACATCTCTGACATCATGGATGATGACAAATGCTTTCTTATCCGTGCTTTTGATGATTTTTTTCAGCATGGACAGCTCCTGTTTATTGATCACAATATATAAAATTTCTTTTGAATGGCCTGTGTAATGGCCCTTCCCTGACAGTACCGTGACCCCGCGGTCCATCAGCGTGTTGACTTGTGCGGCAATTTCATGCTTGTGCTCGGAAATAATCGTGATCGCTTTTTTCGTGTTAAGCCCTTCAATAATGAAGTCCATGACCTTTGTTGCGATGTAAAGCATGACAACCGTAAACATCAATTTCTCCGCCCCGATGATAAAGTAGGAGCTGAATACGACCACCAAGTCAATCATCAATAAGGCGTAGCTGATGTTCCAGTCAAAATATTTATTGGCGATCCGGGCGAGAATCGCGGACCCGGCGGTGGTTCCGCCGACGCGGATGATCATGCCGATGCCGACGCCGGCAAATACACCGGCAAAAATCGTGCTGATGATCACTTCATCAGCCGGTATCACCCAGTCTTCTGTGACATGCAGAAAGAATGAATTGGCGACGACCGCAATGATCGTGTAAATCGTCGTTTTTTTATCTAAAAAGCGATATCCGATGATGAGGAGAATCCCGTTCAGGATAAAATTAGTAATGCCCGGCGACCATGCAAACACGTAGTATAAAATAAGCGTGATCCCCGTGACGCCCCCCTCTCCCAAATCGTTCGGAATCGCAAATAGATTCACGGCCAGAGCAAAGAAAAAGGCTCCTATCGTAATCATGATCATGTCCATTGCTTTCTTTTTCATATCGTCAACTCCTTTTTCGAAAATGAAGTGATGTATGTTAAAACACAATAAAAACCCAGGAGAACGCTCTTCTTATGAAGAAAGAGCCAAAACTCCTGGGCTTTTATCCCACCGTGTCATAACGATTGTTCGTTATGTGTTTTCTCTCGGACCAGACCAAGTGCGGTGCACCTGCGGAACCCTAGAAAACCACTTTTTCTACAGTTCTATCATTTTGTCATCTTCAAGCATTATAAGTGAATTTTCAGTGCCAAGCAAGCCCTTTTTCCAGTATAAAATAGTTGTTTTTTTGTAAAATAGCTTCCATGCACAGCCAACAAAACATCCTATAATAGTAGATATACGTGCTCGCCATAGGGAGGCCCTCATATGGAGAAACAGAAACGGCACTGGCTTATTAAACAAATCATTCTTGAACATCCGGTGGAAACCCAGGAACAATTGGCGGCCTTGCTGAAAAGCCGTGGAGCAGCAGCGTCCCAATCGACCATTTCCCGGGATATTAAAGAGATGTACCTCGTCAAACAGCTAAATGAAAACGGAAAGCTTGTCTATACCACGAACGCATCATTATCCGTCAACCCATCAAAAATTTTGAAGGATAAATTATCGGACGTTGTCCTGCAGGTGAGTCGCGCGGAAAACTTGGTCATCATTAAAACAATGCCTGGAAATGCCCATGCTATCGGCGTTCTTCTTGACAAGCTCGGACGCCCGGAAATGTTGGGCTGTATATGCGGAAATGACACCTGCCTTGTGGTTACCCCATCATCGAAAAACGCGCAATCATTCTGTGAACATTTTTGCTGATTGCCTGTTTGAACAAGCTGATCCCATCATGCGGATCGGCTTTTTATATTTCCCTAAAAAAATTTTAAAAAATGATCCTTGTAAAATATACACATTTTATACGTTCTTCACTTTGCCCTGACAAGAGATGTTTTTCGATATGTCATATTTATTCATTTTTGTTTTTGTGTCATCAAAAAACACGTGAAATAGATCACATTTTTGCTGTTATCGCTTTCACATCGCGTGATCTCCCGCTGTTTTAAGCTTTACATGTAACAAAAAGAGTGTAGGAGGCGGGATGAACATGACAGCACCGATCAACGTTTACTCAGAAATCGGCCATTTACAAACAGTCATGCTGAAGCGGCCCGGGCGGGAACTGGAAAATCTCACCCCCGAGTACCTGGGAAAGCTTCTCTTTGACGACATTCCTTTTTTACCGGCCGTGCAAAACGAACATGACCAATTCGCAGAGACCCTTAGAAATCAAGGCGCAGAGGTTCTTTATTTAGAGAAGCTGACCGCTGAAGCTTTGGAAGACGATTCAGTCCGTGAACGATTTATCAGCGAGCTTTTATCTGAGAGCAAAGCCGATATCAACGGGGCTTATCACAGACTGAAAGAATACTTGCTCTCCTTTGAAGCGGAAGCAATGGTCGAACGTGTGATGAGCGGCGTCCGCAAAAATGAAATCGAACTGGGGCTTCGCTCTCACCTGCACGAGCTGATGGAAGACCACTATCCATTTTATCTTGACCCGATGCCAAACCTTTATTTCACAAGAGATCCGGCGGCAGCGATCGGCAGCGGACTCACCATCAATAAAATGAAGGAACCCGCGCGCCGGAGAGAATCCTTGTTTATGCGCTACATCATTCAGCACCATCCGCGGTTTAAAGGACACGACATCCCCGTCTGGCTTGACCGGGATTTCAACTTCAATATCGAAGGCGGCGATGAGCTTGTGTTGAATGAAGAAACGGTTGCGATCGGTGTGTCAGAACGTTCAACCGCACAGGCGATCGAACGGCTTGTTCGCAATTTGTTTAAACAACAGAAACGGATTCGGCGGGTCCTTGCCGTGGAAATACCGAAAAGCAGGGCGTTTATGCACCTGGATACCGTCTTTACGATGGTCGACCGCGACCAATTCACGATTCATCCCGCCATCCAGGGACCTGAAGGACAAATGCGGATCTTCATTCTTGAGCGGGGAGAAACGGAAGACGACATTCATATTACAGAAGAGCACAACTTGCTGGAAGTGCTGAAGAAAACGCTCGGCCTTTCAGACGTCAACTTGATTTTCTGCGGAGGCGGAGATGAAATCGCTTCAGCACGCGAGCAATGGAACGACGGCTCCAATACGCTGGCCATCGCTCCCGGCGTAGTGGTGACTTATGATCGAAACTATATTTCCAACGCCTGCCTGAGAGAGCAGGGTATCAAAGTCATTGAAATCCCAAGCGGAGAGCTTTCCCGAGGCCGCGGAGGCCCGCGCTGCATGAGCATGCCGCTCTACCGTGAGGATGTAAAATAGGCGAATTCAACAGAAAAAGGAGAGAGAGAACATGGCAAAAACAATTGACTTAAAAGGAAGAAGCTACTTGGCTGAAAAGGATTTTTCTGAAGAAGAAATCCTATATTTGCTCGACCTTGCCCAAGATTTAAAAGACAAAAAAGCACAGGGAATCAGACACCGCTATTTGGAAGGCAAAAACATCGCTTTACTGTTTGAAAAACCGTCAACAAGAACGCGCTGTGCTTTCACTACGGCTTGCATCGATCTTGGGGCACATCCGGAATATCTCGGCAAAGACGACATTCAGCTCGGCAAAAAGGAATCGATTGAAGACACGGCAAAAGTCCTCGGCCGCATGTTTGACGGCATCGAGTTCCGCGGCTTTGAACACGAAAAAGTCATGGCGCTTGCCGAGCATTCAGGTGTGCCGGTCTGGAACGGCTTAACAGACTTGTGGCATCCGACACAAATGCTGGCCGACTTTATGACGGTAAAAGAACATATCGGACGCGTGAAGGGGGTCAAGCTCACCTATATCGGCGATGGACGGAACAATGTCGCCAACAGCCTGCTCATCGGCGGAGCCAAAGTCGGAATGGACGTCAGAATCTGCTCACCGGAAGACCTTTTCCCTGATCGGGAAATCGTCGAAATGGCGGAAGCTTTCGCAAAAGAATCAGGAGGAAAAGTGACCGTCACAAGCGATACAGACAAAGGAGTCTCCGGAGCGGACGTGCTGTATACCGATGTTTGGGTGTCCATGGGGGAAGAAGACAAGTTTGCCGAACGGATTCAGCTTTTAAAACCTTATCAAGTGAACATGGAGCTCGTGAGGAAAACCGGAAATGACCATGTCATCTTCCTGCACTGTCTGCCTGCCTTCCATGACCTTCATACAACATATGGACAAAGCGTCTACGAAAAACACGGCATCAAAGAAATGGAAGTGACAGATGAAGTGTTCCGCAGCAAGCACTCTAAAGTATTTGATGAAGCGGAAAACCGGATGCATACGATCAAAGCTGTCATGGCGGCTACATTGGGCGATCTTGACTGATAGGAAAAGGGTGAAAGATCCCCTTTTCCATTCTAAACCGAATGAGGTGACCAACAATGGCGGAAGAAAAAAAACTGGGGCTGTTTGCGCTCATCGCGCTTGTGATCGGTTCAATGATCGGCGGCGGAGCCTTCAATCTGGCCAGCGATATGGCTTCCGGGGCAGGGGCCGGCGCCATCTTAATCGGCTGGGTCATTACCGGTGTCGGTATGATTGCCTTGGCCTTCTCTTTCCAAAATCTGACGACGAAAAGACCTGATTTAGACGGCGGCATTTTTACTTATGCACGGGAGGGATTCGGCCATTTTATGGGCTTTAACAGCGGCTGGGGATACTGGTTCGCGGCCCTTCTCGGCAATGTCGCATATGGAACCCTGCTGTTTAGCGCTGTCGGCTATTTTATCCCCGTATTTGGAGACGGCCAAAACATCGCATCCGTTATCGGTGCAAGCGTGATTTTATGGAGCGTACACTTTTTGATTCTGCGCGGTGTCCAGTCCGCTGCCATGATTAATTTGATTACAACGATTTCAAAACTGGTGCCGATTTTTGCTTTTATCATCGCCGTCATCTTTGTTTTTCATCTTGATTTATTTACTCAGGATTTTTGGGGACAAGGACTGTCGCTTGGATCAATCGGTTCGCAAGTGAAAAGCACGATGCTCGTCACCGTCTGGGTGTTTACCGGAATTGAAGGAGCCGTTCTTTTTTCAAGCCGGGCCAAGAAATCGAGCGATGTCGGCAAGGCGACCGTCATCGGCCTGATCAGCGTGCTGGCGATTTACATCATGATCACCATGCTGTCGTTTGGCGTCATAAACCAGGAAAACCTGGCCGGTCTTCCCAACCCTTCAATGGCAGCCATCATGGAGCATATCGTCGGCAAATGGGGAGCTGTTCTGATCAACTTTGGACTGATTATTTCAGTGTTGGGCGCCTGGTTGGCCTGGACATTGTTCGCCGGAGAGCTGCCGCTGATCGCCGCACGTGAAGGCGTTTTTCCAAAATGGTTCGGAAAAGAAAACAAAAACGGCGCACCCACAAATGCGCTGACATTGACAAACGCTATCATCCAGCTGTTTTTGCTGACATTTATCATTTCGGATACGGCATATCAGTTCGCTTTTTCCTTGGCTTCCTCAGCTATCTTAATCCCGTATTTATTTTCCGGGTTTTATCAGCTCAAATACAGCTGGCTGCACAAGGAACCCGACCGTATCAAGAACATCGCAATCGGGCTGATCGCTAGCATTTACGGCATCTGGCTCATTTATGCGGCAGGCCTTGACTACCTGCTGTTGACGATGATTTTATACGCACCCGGCATTCTCGTATTCCGGGCGGTCCGGAAAAGCAAAAAAGAACCTGTATTCAATAAGGCCGAGCTTGTCGTCGCCGTCATCATTCTAATATTGGCGATTGTAGCCATCGCGGAATTAATGTCGGGCAGCATTTCAATTTAACAAACAGAGGTGTTTCATATGAAAAAAAGAAAAATTGTCGTCGCGCTTGGCGGTAATGCCATTCAAACGGGAGATGACGCCAGCGCAGCAGCACAAAAACGGGCATTGGAAGAAACGGCTGTGTATTTGGCGGATATGCTCGACAATGGAACTGAACTGATCATCACGCACGGAAACGGGCCGCAAGTCGGGAATCTGATGATTCAGCAAAAGCAGGCGGACTCTCCGAAAACACCGGCTATGCCGCTTGAGACGTGTGTATCGATGACACAGGGAATGATCGGCTGCTGGCTGCAAAATGCCATCGACCAAGCGCTGCGTGCAAAAGGTAAAGACGGACATGCGGCAACTGTGATTACCCGTGTTGCCGTCCGCAGTGATGATGAAGCTTTTCGCAACCCTACAAAGCCGATCGGACCGTTTTACAGCGAAGAGGAAGCGAAAAAGCTGATGAACCAAAACGGTGACCTCGTATTTAAAGAAGACGCCGGAAGAGGCTGGCGCCGCGTCGTCCCGTCGCCTGCACCGGTGTCGATCCTTGAGCATGACGTCATCAACGAGTTGGTTGAAAAAGGGCATATCGTCATCGCGGCTGGCGGCGGCGGTGTTCCCGTGCTTGAACAAAGCCAGTCCATCCGCGGAATCGACGCCGTCATTGACAAAGATTTCGCCGCCTGTAAGTTAGCGGAGCTTGTTCATGCGGATGAACTGATCATCTTAACAGGTGTCGACCATGTCGCCGTCAACTACTTAAAACCGACGGAACGGGCGCTCGGGCATGTGACTGCTGAGGAATTAAAAGGGTATATCAAAGAAAAGCAATTTGCAGAGGGCAGCATGCTGCCAAAAGTAAAAGCAGCCATTCAGTTTGCCGAAGCCAAAAAAGGAAACAAGACGGTGATTACCTCCCTGAAACTGGCGAAAGAAGCGCTCAAAGGCCATGCAGGGACCATTGTCGAACAAGCCTAAGCGCGGCAAAGGAAGCGCTCTATAAGAGTTCTTCCTTTTGCCGATCGTCAAAAACAAGTAAAATTTAAGATATATTACCTCAAGTCTTAACAAAATCGAAAAGGGTGATCCGTTCATATGAAGAACAAAGACATTGTACATCAGCTGAAAAAGTTTTCCCTATTCGCCTCCCTGAATAAAAAAGAGCTTGAAAGTATGAAACAGTTTATCTATTGGCGCACTTACCATAAAGGCCAGATTTTATTCATGGAGGAAGACCCCAGGGAACGCATGTATCTTCTTCTCGACGGTTTTATTAAACTCGAAAAATCCAATGAAACGGGATCCATGTTTTATACCGACTACGTACGTCCTCACACACTCTTTCCGTTCGGCGGCCTGTTTCGCGATGAATGTTATCATTATGCCGCTGAAGCCTTAACCGATATTGAACTCTACTATATTCCCATGAACATTTTTGAAGATCTTGTCAGGGAAAACAAAAACCTTCTCTTTGATGTTCTGAATCAATTATCCGATATCCTTGCCCTTCACGAAGAAAGGCTCAAACGAATCACTCTCTCCCATGCGCACGACAGGGTGACACAGGCCATCTATTATTTGACCGAAAGCCTCGGCCAAAAAGAAAGCGATTCAACCGTGATCAACTGTCCGATCACCGCCTCGGAAATCGCGAAAATCTCCGGCACATCGCGCGAAACCGTAAGCGCCGTCCTGAAAAAACTCCGCTGTGAAGGCATTATCAGCCAAATGAACAAACAGATTATGATCAACCGACCCGAATATTTTATGTGATTGTTTTGCTCCTCAAATCATCCCGGTTATAGACGGGATGATTTCGATGTATAACCTGATTCTTCAGCAGCACAGTCGACCCGCTCGATACTCCGTTTCTTTCAAACACTGTATCATGTAAAGTCTACATCATATCCCGCCGTGAAAAATCCCTCACCCCGAGCGCCGTTAATAGGACAAACAAAACGATTAACACACCATAAAACAAGGGATATGAATCAATCGGCGACTCATCGGGAGGGGACATCCCCAGCATCGGAAGCGTCCAGGGATAGATTTGCCCCAATGGAGTATTGGCGGCAAGGATGGAAGGCAATGTAAACCCGATGCTGACAGCCAGCGGTATACCGAATGTCTTATACCTGATGGAGATGATCAGCTGCAACACGATAAGCGGAAGGCAGGCAATGGACCCTTGGACGACATATCCTAAAATTGCGAGAAACGGCAGACCTCCTTTTAAACCATTAAGGAACCCGAATAGAATAAAAAGTATGAATAAGAGGCCCATCGTCGCAGCAACCATCATCACAACCATAACACTTTTCGAAAAGAAAACCCGGGACCTTAAAACCGGCAGAGCCAACAATTGCTTCCACCCTCCGCCCACATGTTCTTCTCTGCACACAAATGCAGCATATATACCTACAAGAATCGGCAGCACAAAGGATCCCATAAAAACGGCCACCTGTGTCCAGGCTTCCATCCACTCGTTATCACCAGGCTGCACAAATAGTTTATAGTTATTGCGAAAGTTAGTGTAAGCCAATAGGACGCTGATAAAAGGGGCCAATACATACAACACCCACATTTTCGAACGTTTTAATTTCAATCTTTCAGCAGCTATTATATTTTTTAACATGATACACCCTCCTACAGCACATCTCGCTTTTTAAAATGAAAGGCCCCAATGAACAAAAGCAGCATTCCGACAAAAACATTAATGATGACAAAAGCCGATAGATCCGGATTGATCACAAGACCCTCATATTGCAGGATAATGGTTGAAGACTGGCTCGGATAAGCGAGCGGAAACCACCGCGTCGTCATTCCGGCAGCTAAAAAGAGACCGAGAATTGAACTTACCGTACCAATGAGAATAGCAAACGCCTGGTTTTTAAATGTGATGGACAACCATAATTGAAAAGACATGATCGGCAAAGCCGTCAGCAGCATGACATAACTGTCCCCAAACAAAAGCCCCCACGGTATCGGCCCTTCAAATCCCAAAGCCTTGCCCAGTACAACCATCCCTATTGCAAATATCGTTGCAGTTAAGAGCAGGCTGTTAAATAGCCAAATATATTTGCTTAAGTAAATTCCTACTCTTGATACCGGCAGAGACAGCGTTTGCTTCCACGAATTTGTCTGATGCTCTATATTTGCAATAATGGAGGCAATAATCGTTACGGCTAAAGGAAAACCCAGCCCAAACAGCATGCTGTTGTCGAAAAGCATATACTGCCACATGGAGGACGCCTTAAACATTTCAGCTTGCTTTTGGGCATACTCTCCACGGTAAGTTAAATTCAACAGCTCATATGCCAGAACAACAAGGGGAACCAAGAAGACGACGATAAACAAAGAGGACCGCTTCAGTTTCAGGAGATCACCCCGCAGCCTCATAAACTTCCCTCCGTACCAGTCAGCTCCAGGAATATATCTTCCAAAGACCGTTTTACTTCTTCCAGTCTGTAAACAGAGACTCCCGACTGTACCAGAATTCCGTTGATTTCGGAAACAAATTCTGGCGATGTTTCGCTGATCCACAAGTTTCCTTCCTGAAGTTTTGCATGCAGCCCCCTGTTTTGTATAATGGATTGGGCTTCATGAATATTATTCGCTCCAATCTTCAGAAGCGGTTTTTGTTTTTTCCGTAATGCTTCGATATCATCTTGGAAAATCAGCTTCCCATTCAAAATAATGCCCACTTGTGTCGCCATCTGATCAATCTCGCTTAATAAATGACTGGATACCAGCACGGTCATGCCGTATCTATCCGGCAACTCCTTTATCAATTCTCTGATTTCGTGAATACCGGCAGGGTCCAGTCCATTCGTCGGTTCATCCAGCACCAGGAGATCAGGCTTGCTCATTAAAGCAGCCGCAATCCCTAATCTTTGCTTCATTCCCAGCGAGTACTCTTTCGTTAATCGATCCGCCACTTTTGTCAGACGAACGATCTCAAGCACTTCCCCAATCCGTCCCTCTGGCAAATCACGAACACTGCGAATCACCTCGAGATTTTCTCTTCCGGTTAAATTTCCGTAATAAGATGGCGATTCAACTAGAGAACCGATTCTCTGCAAGATTTGCAGACGGTTTTGGCGGATATCCTGGCCAAATAGCTGAATATTTCCATTTGCAGGCTTAATCAAGCCTAACAGCATCCTGATCGTTGTGGTTTTTCCGGCACCGTTCGGCCCTAAGAACCCGTATATTTGTCCTTTTTCTATTTTCATCTCCAACCCGCTGACCGATGTTTGTTTTCCGAATTTTTTTGTTAAATTTTTTGTTAACACGATATTTTGTTCCACTGTTCCTCACCTCACCTTCATCATAGACTCATTTGTATTAATGCGCCTTAAACTCTTCCTGAACATTGCCTAAACACGGGAAAACAGCTGCTGCATCGCCAAAAAAGGAACCCGACAAATATATGCTATATAAAATAAGAGGCTGTTTTTCTTGTTAAGAAACAGCCTCTTGCAATATGAATGATGATGAAATGAGCAAATGCACTCAGAAATGATTGTCCATACACCGCCTCCGCCAGGCAATGTTAAGGAATATAAAAGTTAGAATTTTAAGAAAATTGAACATCACTTAAATTTCAGCCGCCATAACTTTCTTTGCCTGCTATTTCATGTGAAAATGAAAGCGTATATTAATGGAGGTCATAAAATGGATCATTCTTTCGGACAATGCAAAGTGTTAATCGTTGATGATGACCAGCATATTTTAGATTTATTAAACGTGGTGTTTGAAAACGAAGGGTTCTCTGATGTCTTAAACGCCAAGAACGGAGAGGAAACGCTCCATCTTTTAAAACATCAAGAGCCGGATATCGTCCTGCTTGATGTGATGCTTCCGGATTCAGATGGATTCACTCTTTGCAATCAATTCCGCCAATTTACAAATATCCCCGTTCTTTTTCTTACAGCTAAAACATCTGATTTGGATAAACTGCAAGGCTTTAGTTTTGGGGGAGACGACTACATTACCAAACCTTTTAACCCTCTTGAAATCGTTGCCCGTGTTAAAGCCCAGTTAAAACGATATAAAGATTTCACTCCTTCATCGTCCAAGCCGGTTTATGATTTCGGGGATTTTCAAGTTGATGAGACATCGGGGAAACTGGTTGTTGATGGAACAAGAATCGAGTGTCCGGCTCAAGAGTTTAAGCTTCTACTGTATTTTTGCAACCACCCCAATCAAATATTAAGCAAACAAAAGATTTACAGAGATGTTTGGGGAGAGTTTTATAATGGCGACAGTACGGTCATGGTACATGTTCGCCGGCTTAGAGAAAAAATTGAAAAAGACCCGAGCCGCCCAAAATGGATTAAGACGGCAAGGGGGCTTGGCTATATTTTTGAAGTTCAGCCGACAGGTGGAAAGCAATGAAGCTAAGAGACCGCATTGCATTTCACTTTATATCCCGAATCATTCTCCTGATCGTTATTTGTATCGCTTTATTTGTGATCAGCACACTTTTTTTTACTTTTTTTCTCAATGATCGAGAGACGCATCAATCACCGCTTTCTTTATCAAGCGTAGTTCACCAAACAACCATAAAAGACGGAAAAATATCCGTTGAAGCTGATACGATCAGCCATTTAAAGGAATATCATATGTGGCTTCAGATTCTTGATGAAGAGGGAAACGAACTTTATTCATCCAACAAGCCAAGCCATATTCCCAGCCAATATATTCCCGGCGAACTTGTCTCGGATTATGTTTATCCCGCTAAAAAAGGCTACCATCTTTCAACATGGTATGATACAAAAGACACCCGGACATTGACGTGGATATTGGGTGAACCATTTAAAGCTGACAACCCGTTTCTCTATTGGACAAACCAGCTGTGGATCCTTTCCATGATCGTGATGGGGATTATTGTTGCGCTGTACTTCGGAAAACAGCTTGGCGCACCTTTGCTTTATATCGTTTCATGGATTGAAAATCTCTCCAAGGGAAAATATGCAGAGCCGGCATTTTCTTCGTTCATTCCAAAGAAAAAGAAAAAACCCGGATATAAGCTGTACCAGGAACTAATGAATGCAATGAGCAATCTTACATCGATCCTTCAGAAAAACAAAGCGGAAAGCGAAAAACTGGAAAGAACGCGGGAAGAATGGATGACAGGCGTATCCCACGACTTAAAGACGCCGTTGTCAGTGATTAAAGGATACACAATTCTTTTATCATCTGAAAAACATGAATGGAACCAGGAAAAAGTACGGGATTTTGCAAACATCTTGAACGAGCGGGTAGAGTATATGGAAGAATTGATAGAAGAATTCAACCTCACTTTCCGCTTAAAAAATGATGCCCTTCCGATTCAAAAAGAAGAAAAAGACATTGTAGGCTTGTTAAGGGAAACTTTATCCGCATTACAAAGCTTGCCGGAATCGAAAGATAAACATTTCGAATTTCAGACGGACCGAGACGCAATTGCTTTTTATATGGATGAAAAATACATGCAGCGCGCCTTGGAAAACCTGATCGCCAACAGTATTAAACATAACCCTTCAGGGACTGAGGTAAAGGTCAGTATTCAGCAAGATGAATCTCTTTCTTTAACTATTTTAATAGAAGACAACGGAATCGGCATGGAAAAAGAAACATTGGAGCATTTATTTGATCGCTATTACAGAGGAACGAACGCCTCTTCAAACACTTCAGGGACTGGATTGGGCATGACGATTGCCAGACAGATCATTTATGCACACGAAGGTGATATTGAAATTTACAGCGAACCTGATCACGGTACTCAAATTAAGGTTATTTTTCCAACGAAGAGAGAATAAAGGGTGCACATCATAAGAAGGACAACTTTATATTTAGGTAAGACTAGTAAAACGTTAGATTAAAAAGGATTGTACATTTTAAACATATCAAAAATGCACAATCCTTTTTTTGGAACTTGAACGACTAAGGTAAGATTTTCGTCAAGTTAGAATGATTTGTCAGTGTGAGCTTCAATTTTAGATCGTAGATGATTTAAGAATAGAATTTGCCCTAACGTACATGTACTTATGTACGTTTTTTAATATGCCAATAGTTTAAACTAAATTATAAGACACACTTCTTTGTCGAAAGAAGATACATGACAATATCATATAGCTGAAGATTTAATGCAAGGGACATTTAGTGGCAGTGATCCTAAAGATATTAGTTTGTCATACATCTTCTTTCGTAGCAGCAAATAAAATCAAGGAGGTTAAATATTATGAAAAATAAGGTGCTATAGGTAGTTTTATGTGGTGTATCAATTTTAGCTCTTATTCGCTGGAGAAAAATTAGTGAAAATAAATAAACGTTAAAGGAGCAATGTATACGTGTCATGACCAAATAAGTAAAGTGAATCACAAGATAGAAAGCGATTCAATTCTTTTCATATGGAGGATTTATTTGAAAATTAATGAGATTGTTCAAAAAAGTAAAATTCGGATAAGTTTTATTACGAAGAATGGCTCATTAATAGAGCAAGTGGTTAAAAATCTACAACAGCAAGGTATAAATGCACAATTAATTTAAAAAAAGTTCTTTTAAAGGAATGTTTTAAATAATAGTAAGGAGGCCAATTATGATGAAAATGAAAAAAATAATGGCAACTGGAGTGGCAATGTTGATTTTAGGATCGGCAGTAGGGTGCGATGATCATGTCTCTTCTGATTCGGAGTCTTCCTCGGAGAACACGGGAATTACGGATGAGAAAGCTCCGTCCAAGATCTCCAATTCTTATGAAAATACAAAAGAGCTTATAAGGAAATTTCCAGTGATTAATCCTACTCCCATCGACACAGAACTGGGAAAAGACATTCAAAACCGGCTGCTAAATGGCTTTGAAAATTGGAATAGAGGTTATGATGCTTGGAAGGCGTGGGGAGATATTCTATATACGGAGGATTCCCTTTACAATGTTCACGGTGTGAAACTGACTCTGAAGGAATATCAGGACTCCATGAATGAGACGCTGAAAGCCAGCGATATTCAGATGGGCAACTTTAATAATATGATTGTCAGCGGGGACTGGGCTGCGATCCGTTATGATATCTCAACGATTAACAGGAAGACCAGTGAAGCAGTAGACGGAAGTGTGATGGAGTTCGTCCGCTTTAAGGATTATGGGGACAAACTGGGTACCCGGGTTGTGGAAGGCTGGGCTGGAACAAAGGGAGCCGATTTTGCCGGATTATCTAGCTTCCAAACCGAAGAGGAAAAGGCGGCGCAGCAGGCCGCATTAGAGAAAATCATCAATACGTCGATACCGGATACCTCGAATCTGGAAGAAAAATACCCTGTTGCTTATCCGACCCCCATTGATACCGAGATGGCTAAGAAAATTCAAAGCGCTATCTTGAACGATTTTGATAACTGGAACCAAGGCTATGATGCCTGGACGACATGGGCGGACACCTATTATGATAGCAATATGCAGTACCATACATCTGCGGGGACTATGACATTGGAAAAATACAAGGACGCTGTAAAGGATGCTGCTGAATCGACGGATGTGAAGCGGATTTACTTTGATAATATGCTGATCAGTGGTGATTGGGCGGCCATTCATTACAGGATCACGAATCAGGACTTAACAACAGGTAAAAAAACCGCTGGTGATGTGATGCAGTTCCTGCACTTTGTAGAAGATGGAAATGGTGTGAAAGTGGTTGAATCCTGGACAAAATAAGCATTTCCTATGTAGACTGTCATGAAAATGCGTATCGAAATATTATAAGGCGCTATATTAGGGTAGGGCAGATATTAAAATACTCCACTTTTGCAGTAGTAGTATTTATAATAATTAAAGTTAGAGATAAGAGGGGGGTGGATGAAGATTCGAAATAATACCAGAATGGGACAACATGGCGAACGACAAAGAGCGAATATCTAACGTTACTTGCGCATTTATACGTTCATATACTTGTGAAAAGAACATCACCGCAAGCTTTTATGATTATCTATATCGCACCGACCTAATTGAATCAGATATTATTGAAAAGCTAATGAAAGTGATGTTTACTGGTGCCAGTGGTAACGTTTGCAGTAAGACATGGTGGTTCAGATGCTAGAGGACAATTACCATTTACACGTGCTCTACAAGTGCCGTATGGATTATCAATTGCATTTAATTTCTCATCTTTCCATAACATATCCATAACATCTACAGCTGCTGCAGCTTTAATTATGATTGCAGTATTTCAGCATTTCAAAAGCTTTGGCATTGCCTGCGACAGCTTTTTTAACTAATCTGATTTGGTTCACTGCTGCGCCTCCTTCAAACATTAGAGAGGGAAATTGATGAGAAAAGTTTCAAAAGGATGGAATTTTTTCTCTGCATTAAAAAAATCCGCTATTTCACTGAAAATAGCGGATTCTATTTATTTCTTTGTCAGCGTCACTTTAGAAGTTCCGGTTGGGCCGTGCGGGGTCTGTTCATGTATAAGCTCTTCCCTCAGGTTATTCATACTTGATCGTTTGATCCGATATACGGCTTCAAGCCGCACCAAATATTCGGCTCTTGTTTTGAAAGCATGAATGATTGAGATGATCCAAACAATGAGTAATGCTTTCATTGCCAAATCGAAGAGAAACGTTCTGGCTGTAAAGGCAGCCAATAAAACCGCCGCTGCGTATCCGATTCCGGCAAATAACCATTTTCCTTGTTTCGTTCGCGCTGCGATATAAATAAATGCAAACCAGCTTAAAAATCCAAAAGGAACCCATGTGAACACAAGCCAGAAAGAATGTACAAACTCCCATTTTGTTCCTTCATTTGTATAACCTTTAGCCATTGTGATACTCCCTTACAATTGTGATGATCCTTTAGAACTATATTATACTAAATTTCCCTATACAGGAATAAAAGTTTTCGATTCGCCCGCCATGAATGATAAGATAAACATAAAACCAACAATTGGAGATGAAGGAAACATGAAGAACAAACTGATTGAACGTCTCATTTCTTATGCGAAAGTGGATACGCAGTCAAATGAAAACAGTCAGACGACGCCTTCCACTCCCGGGCAGCTGACGCTTGCCAATATGCTTGTTGAAGAGCTGAAAGAAATCGGCATGAAGGACGTCACAATCGATGAAAACGGCTATGTGATGGCGACGCTTCCTTCAAATTCGGAAAAAGAGGTGCCGACGATCGGCTTCCTGGCTCATGTGGATACAGCAACAGATTTTACCGGAAAGAACGTCAATCCGCAGGTTATCGAACAATACGACGGAAAGGACATTGTGCTGAATGAATCCCTCAATGTCGTCTTGTCGCCCAAGGAATTTCCCGAGCTTGCAAATTACGCGGGACACACGTTGATCACAACCGACGGAACGACTTTGCTCGGCGCTGACAATAAAGCGGGAATCTCTGAAATCATGACGGCAATCGAATATTTAATTGCGCACCCCGAAATCAAACACGGGAAGATCAGAGTCGCTTTTACGCCTGATGAAGAGATCGGCAGAGGGCCGCACAAGTTTGACGTCGAGGCGTTCAACGCCGCATTCGCGTATACGGTTGACGGCGGGCCGCTCGGCGAACTGCAGTACGAAAGCTTCAATGCCGCAGCCGCGAAAATCACTTGTAAAGGAACGAACGTCCACCCCGGCACAGCAAAAGGAAAAATGGTCAATGCCGCCAAAATCGCGATGCAGTTTCACGCCGGACTTCCGGAAAACGAAGCCCCTGAATTTACTGAAGGTTATGAAGGCTTCTATCATCTGCTTTCGATCAATGGCGATGTCTCGGAAACCAATCTCTCCTATATCATCAGGGATTTTGACAGAGACCGATTTAACGAGAGAAAAGCCACCGTCCAAAAAATTGCAAACGACCTTAAAGCCAAATACGGCGAAAACAGCATCACAGTGGACATGAATGATCAATATTACAACATGAGGGAAAAAATCGAACCGGTTAAAGAGATTGTCGACATTGCCTATGAAGCGATGAAAAACCTGGATATCGAGCCGGTTGTGAAACCGATTCGCGGCGGTACAGACGGCTCCCAGCTCTCATACATGGGGCTTCCTTGTCCAAACATTTTTACAGGCGGGGAAAACTTTCACGGAAAATACGAGTATATTTCCGCCGACAATATGGTAAAAGCCGCGAATGTCATCGTGGAAATTGTGAAGCTGTTTGAAGATAGGGCGTAATACGAAAAAAAGCGGAAAGCGGCTGCAAGGCACGACAGCCGCTTTTTTGCCAGATCAATTTTTATCCGCGCTTTGCCGAAATAAGAACATGTTTCGGCATAAAGCCGATTAACGTCTCACCGATGCAAAAAATTCCGCTCATTTCGCTTCATCGCCTTTCCAAATATCTTTCAACGTCCAGTAAGTGAACTCGTCAACTCGTACATTGCCTTTCTCAGAAAACAGCTCAATCCCTGCTCTTTCTTCTTTGGGATATATGCGGCTGGTCATTGTCGCTTCACCATGGTTTGCAAATACTTCAATAGACGATCTGTCAAGAAACAGATGCAAAGTGAGCTTCTCCTCCGCTTCAAGCCGTACGTTTCTCACACCGTCCCGCGCTTTGCCGGACTTTGAACAGTCGAGCGTCAGCTTTTGATCAACCAAGCTGTACTGGATGATTGTCTCTTCCTGTTCAATTCCCCGGATCTTTAAGCCAACCGTTTCGGCACTGCAAATTGTCAAATCAAAAACGACCATCACTTCAAGAAGCTTTTCAGTTGTGTTTATAAAATAGCTGCTAGAAATCGATTGATTGTCACATTCATGATGTTCCGATTCACGAAGTAATTGAGTCTCCTCGACGGGATTCATTAAAATTTTGTGATCATCCTTCAACGTCAATTCCCGCGGCAAAGTTAATGCCCCGCACCATCCGTCTGCTTTCGTCGGCATCTCTGATTCCCACATATCCATCCAGCCAATCGCAATTCTGCGCCCTTTGTCATCCAATAAAGTTTGCACGGCATAAAAGTCATGGCCGTGATCCAACTCTTTAAAGGAGCCATGTACAAACTCATTCGTTTCTTCATCATAGTCTCCAATCAAATAGCCTGTTTGATACAGATTTTGATATGAATCACCATCCGCCTCTATACCCTGAGGGGAAATCAGCAAAATGTGTTTGCCGTCCAGTTCAAAGAAATCCGGACATTCCCACATAAAGCCGAGATTTCCGTCGCTTTGGGCGAGAACGCCTGCGTACTCCCAATCTACAAAGTTAGGCGAGCGGTATAAAATGACCCGCCCGATGTTCTCTTTTGAGGAGTTTCCGACCACCATATACCAGTTCTCACGATGCTTCCATACTTTCGGATCGCGAAAGTGACGTGCGCTGTCTTCCGGCGGCTCTGCAATGACAGGGTTTTCTTTCAGTTTTTCAAAGACGATACCGTCTTTGCTGACTGCTATATTCTGATTTTGGTAGAAATCGTCTTTCTCTTCATCTATCATATTATGCCCTGTATAGATTAAAGCGAGGTCGCCGTTATATTCGACTGCGCTTCCTGAGAAACAGCCGCTCTCATCAAATGCATCGCCAGGCGCTAAAGCGATCGGCAAGTGCTCCCAGTGAATGAGATCCTTGCTCTTCAAATGGCCCCAATGCATCGGCCCCCAATTCTCATCATACGGATGGTGCTGATAAAAGACATGATACTCCCCTTTATATTGAATAAGCCCGTTTGGATCATTTATCCAGTTTGCCCGAGGCATCATGTGATAGCCCATTCGGTATCGGTGATTCACTTTTTTCCCGGCTTTTTTCAATGCTTCTTCTGCCTGCTGAATTCTATTCATCTGTGACATCCTCTCTATATATGCTTTCTTTGTAGACTTTGAGCAAATTCAACGTCTTTCTTTGAGTCTAGCAAGGTAAAAATCGAAATAAGGGTGAAACAAAGGACCATTGCTCCCATGATGAGATAAGTCTGGCGAAATCCGATGCTGTCGTATAAACCTCCCGCAAGCGGCGAAAAAATCGACGTGCCTACCTGGGATGCGAATTGAAAGCCGACAAGATAAAGTACGGATGAAAGACGATTATCAAAGTTAATCGCCAAATATTTAAACACCGCAATCAGCATTATCGGCAATTCTAAAGCATGAATGAGTTTCATCGATGAAATTCCGACCGGTCCGTTGACAAGTCCGGAACCGATAATGCGGAAAGCCATTAATAGCCCCGCTAAAATCAAACTTTTTTTAGGACCGAGCTTATTGACGATGAAAGGCGCAAGAAACATCATGCCCGCTTCAATAAATACTTGGAATGAATTAAGGTATCCAAATATTTGGTTCCCCAAGGCCGGAGTCGGAAATAATGAAGCGTAGTAAAGCGGAAACTGCTGGTCATAGACGCCGTATACGCAAGTTACGCCGATCACGTACAACATCAAAAACCAGAAATCTTTTAAGAGAAAAAGCCCTCCTACGTCTTTTAATCCGACCGAGTCTGCTCTTTCCTTTTCATCATCTGTCATCTCAATTTTTACGGAAACAATAATGGCCACCAATATGACTGCTGAAACGGACGCAACCCAGAAGTTGATATTCGGATCGATATTGAACAGCTGACCTGCAAAAAATGTCGCCGCAGCCCAGCCGAGGGAACCCCACATCCTTGTTCTCCCATATTCAAATTGATATTTACGGCTGACCTTTTCAATAAAAGTTTCAATCGCGCCGATTCCAGCGAGAAAAGCAGTTCCCAAATAAATTCCCCCGACGATAGCCCCAAGAAAGACATTGTATTGCAAAAGCGGTCCGTAAACGAAAATATAAAAGGGACCTGTAAATACGAGAAGCAAACTGATCATAAATAAAATGTTTTTCTTCAGCCCGAGCTTATCAGAGATAAAACCGTACAAAGGCTGCATGCACAAAGTAAAGATCGCATTGACAGAAAAGATAATGCCCGTCGCAGACCCGTTCAAATTGATTTCTTGCCCCAACCAAATCGCAAATAAAGAGTAGCTGGAAGACCACGTAAAAAAGAAAAAGAAAAAATAAGCGCTTAGTTTCCAATACAAACTGTTTGAGCTTTTCATTTTCATTTGCTCCTTTAACCCGATTTGGATGTATCTATTTGATGCCTGTCCCTGAACCGCCAATGCCTTCTAAAATGTAGCGCTGGGCGACAATGTAGATCAGAATCAGCGGAATCGTCGAAATCGTCAAGACAGCCATGACCTGATTCGTATAAACCGGCTCGGTGCTGTTGATGGCTGTAATCGCCACCTGGATCGGAAATTTCGACTTATCCGTCAAAACCATCAGCGGCCAAATATAGTCATTCCAGCTGCCGATAAAGGCCAATGTCCCCACCGTAGCAACGGCCGGCTTGGACATCGGCAGCATCACCCGCCAGAAAATCTGCCATGTATTGGCGCCGTCTAGCTTAGCCGACTCAATCATCTCCCCCGGAATCGCCATGAAAAAGTTCCGGAACAAATAAATATTGAAGGCCCCGGCAAGCGCCGGCAAAATCACGGCAAGGCGCGTATCAACAAGTCCGAGCTTATGAACGATAGTAAACTGAGAGATTAAAATCGTTTCCAGCGGCACGATTAAAAGCGCCAGCAATATGGCAAACAGCACTTTTTTGCCTGTGAATCGCAGCTTGGCGAATGCGAAGCCCGCCATTCCGTTGATGACGACAGCTCCCGCTGCCACACACAAACCGTAAAACAGACTGTTACCGATATACATCAGCAAATCAAACCGTGACAGCACTTCCCTGTAGGATTGAAACCATTCCGACGGATGAAAAGACGGGAGAAACGCTTTAATGCTGCTGATATTGTTGTAAATATCGGCTTCCGGTTTCATCGATGAAGCGACCATCCAAATCAGCGGAAATATAAACAGAACCGCCAGCAAAACAAGGCATATATATTCCAGTATCGTCAAAGGTCCGAATTTCCGTCTCATTCGCCTTCATCCTCCTTCACCAACTTGCGCTGTGCCAGCGTCACCAATCCAATCATCGTGCCAAACAAGAGCGCAATCGAACTTGCATAGCCGACCATCCGATCGGTAAATCCCGTTTGATAAATATAATAGACAACCGTCATCGTTGAATTGACCGGTCCCCCCTGGGTCATCACCATGGGTTGCACAAGGAGCTTAAACGCACTGATCAGCGTCGTAATAAAGATAAAAACCGACGTTGGCTTCAACAATGGCAATGTAATATAAATAAACCGCTGCCATTTATTCATACCATCCAATTGCGCCGCCTCGTAGACATCTCCGGGGATGTTTTGCAGACCCGCTAAAAAAATCAGCATCTGAAATCCGGCTCCCTGCCAGGCGGAAACGACAACAATTGTAAAGATCGCCTGCTTAGGACTTGTCAAAAACGGCTGTGGCGGCAGACCGACATGTGTCAGAACGTTATTGATCATTCCTTCATTCGGATTCAGCAAGTACAGCCACAAAACGGAGATGACAACAAGCGACATGACGACGGGGCTAAAGTATGCGACTTTGAAAAACGTATTGGCCTTACGCTTTTTATTCAACAAAAGGGCCAGCCCGAGAGCGGCCCCGATCTGTAACGGAATCACAAGGACAACAAATTTCAATGTGTTGCTCAAACTTTTCAAGAAAATAGGGTCTTTGAACAATTTAATAAAGTTGTCAAAACCGACAAACTTGCGCAGGTCAGGTGTTAACAAATAATAATCTGTAAATGCGTAGTACACAGCCATAATCGAAGGAATCACGAGAAACACTGACAAAATCAGCAAGGCCGGACCTAAAAATGTATAAGCCAACGCATTCTCCCGCCACCCTATTTTATTGCCCGCGGCTTTTTTCAGCGGAAAGGCCGGCCTTGCTTCTTTCAACGGAATTTTATTCATGGCTCCACCTTCTAATTTGCCTTATCGATGGCTGATTGCATTTCTTTTGCACGCGTATCCAGCACTTGTTGAATATCCTGATTCTGATCAAAGAAGCTGATGTCATCGATCGCTTGCTGAAATGCGCGTGTCACCTGTGGATAAGCCGGTGTTACCGGTCGTGCGTGCCCCGTTTCTTTCAGCTGCTGCATGAAGACATTCATTTCATCCGAGAATTCTTTTGTCAGCACTTTCTCTGATGAATAGCGCACAGGCAGCGCGGCGATTGAACGGCTCAATTCCAGGTTGGATTCTTTGTTTGTCATCCAATCGACCAATTTTGCCGCCCACTCCTTGTTTTCAGACGTCTGTGTCATGGCGAACTGCCAGCTTCCTGAAGGGGAGACAAGCTTTTTTGTTTTTGGCGAAACAGGATACGGCATCACACCATAATCGACATTAGGAAAATTTGTTTCCATGTCGGTTACCGTCCAGACACCGCTCATTTTCAGCGGATATTTTTCCGTTTCAAACGCCTGCTTAACCGGAGTCCGGGTCGTATAGCCCTCCTTCAGCATTGTTTGAATAAATGTCATCGCTTCAACGGTCGGTTTATCGTTAAAAACACCCTCCGCTTTCTTGCCGTCTTTTGAAAGGATATCGCCGCCAGCCGACCAAACAAACGGCAAAAGCGCATACGTCAGCATTTCGTCTTTTGACTGTAATTGCATATCGATGGCCGGTTTGTCATATTGATTTTTCAGCTTTTTGCAAAGCTCAAGAAATTCGTCCCATGTCCATGGATTCTCAACCGTTGGCAGCGTTTTCAAATCAACGCCGGCGTCCTTCAGCATTTTTTTGTTATAGTAAATGCCGACCGACGATTCGCTGACGCCGATCGCATACAGTTTTCCCTGGTAAGTTCCCTGCTGCTTAATGCTCGGCAATAAATCATCCTGTCCTTTGATATACTCATCCAATGGCGCAATAACACCCGATTTCGCATAAGCCGCCGTATTCGGTCCGTCCAAAGTGATCACATCCGGCAGCGTGTTCGTCGTCAGCGCCGCGTTCACTTTGTCTTCATATCCGCCGCCGTTTCCGCTTCTGGGGATGAAATCAATTTTAGCCTCGACATTTTCAGAAGCATACTTTTTGTTGAAAGCGTCCACCCGCTTTTGATAGACCTTTCCTTCTTCACTATCATCAGATACGTGCACCCACACCGTAAGCGTTTTCCCATCATGGCTATTTGCATTTTTGCTATTGCTGCAGCCCCACATCGCAAACATCAACAACAACGATAAAACTCCGAAGAGCCACCTTTTCATCTTTGTCACTCCCCCCATTTATCATCAATCAATAAATAAAAGCGCTTTCAAATGAATTTTATGTCAACCGGTTTCATATGTCAACCGGTTGACATATATTTTTCAATTTATTCTTCTCGGTACATTTCTCAGAATCATGGTATTTTCTTGCACATATCGGCCCGATTCTCTAAAATAAGTGCGTGACGAGAATTGTAAGCCATTTCAGTAAAAAGCAGGGGGACAAGGGAATGAAGCCTAGCATTCACGACGTTGCAAAAAAAGCGGGAGTTTCATCAACAACCGTTTCGCGGGTATTAAATAACCGCGGCTATATTAGCGAAAAAACAAAAGAAAAAGTCTACAGAGCGATGGAAGAAATCAATTACTTTCCAAACGATTTGGCCCGCTCTTTATTTCGTAAACGAACCAATTTAATAGGGCTCATCATCCCAAACTCCAGCAACCCGTTTTTCGGCGAACTGGCCTTTCATATTGAGAGCATCTGCGCTTCCATGGGCTACAAACTGCTGCTTTGCAACAGCTTAAATCGCAAAGACAAAGAAGAAAAATACTTGGAAATGCTGATGCGAAATCAAGTGGACGGCGTCATCGCCGTGACTTACAACAGGGGCATTTTAAATTATCATCGGCAAAACCTGCCGATTGTCGCCATCGACCATTACTTATCGGAAACGATTCCCGTCATCGGCTCCGACAACTATAACGGAGGAAAAAAAGCGACGGAACTGTTAATTGCAAAAGGCTGCCGGCACATCATCCATATCAACGGACCAATTGAGCTGAAAACACCGGCAAATCTTAGAAGAAAAGCATATGAAGATGTGATGCAACAACACGGGAGACAGCCGATTACATATGAAGTTCCCTTTCATCAAAATTACCGGGAAATCATCTCAAAGCTGTTTGATGAACAGCCTGCAGCTGACGGCATTTTTGCCAGCGATGATCTCATGGCCGCTACAGTCATCACCGAAGCGAAAAAACGCGGAAAAGACATCCCGGGGCAATTAAAGGTGATCGGCTACGACGGAACGGAAGCGGTTCAGTCCATCCTTCCGGAATTGACAACCATCCAGCAGCCGATCGAACTCATTTCCAAGACGGCCATCGAGATTTTGTCCAAAGCCATTGAAGGTGAATTCGATGATTTGCCGCTGGAAACCTATTTGCCCGTACAGCTTTTAGAAGGCGAGACGACTTAAAATCACGGCACAAAAAAGGAGACAATGGATGTCTCCTTTCTTCATGACATATCCTTATCTATCCAATTGTAAAAAAGATAAAATTTACATTACAAACCTAAAATTTAACTTATATTTCTAGACAAACTCACCTCCACATGATAGATTTAAAGACAAGTTTTCAAAAAATTCTAATTTTGTATGGAGGTGCCTTTAGTTGAATGTAAGCCACTTTTTTCCTGAAACTCTTGTTTCTCTTGTAAAAGACATGTTAACCAAAACCGATGGTTCAACAACCAAAGCGATTGAAACGCTGATCGGCGGCAAAGTCGAAATCGAAGTTTTTCAGCAAAATGATATTGATTATGACAAGCTGTCACCTGAAGAAGCGAGACTGTTTCAACGCGATGATGAAATCTTGTTTAGGACCTCCTCTTTGAAAACAGGCAATGATTACTTATCCTATAATTATGTCTATGTCAAAACAAATTTACTGCCGCCCGCCATCAAACAAGATTTGCAGGAAGAAAGGCTTCCCATCGGGAAAATCATTGCAGAACTGGAGTCAAGGCGTGAAATTTTCAGCACGGGCGACTGCCTGGGAAAACATTTCACACACCTTGTACCTGTTTCGGCAGATCGGACATATGCTTTTAAAAAATATCAGATCATCAGCGGCCGGCAGTGCATGTTCTATGTCTGCGAGCTGTTCGATCTAGAAAAAATCTGCGAACTGACGCCGGGCTGATCTTTTGCCCGCCCTTCCCAAGCGCTTTTCCCGCCTTTTTCCAACAAAAAACCCCTGAGGACAGGGGCTTGCAAACTTTTATTGGTAAACCGACTTCGGCACATGTACGACAGGGTTTCCGGCGACATACGGTGCAACGTCATACTGTTGGAATACAATAGTAATGCCGTCTTTTGTAAAATAGAAGGCTGTCTGTTTATCAAGGACGATATCTTTCTTCTTCACGTCCGGGAAGAAAACATCCTGATGTTTACGAATGTAGCTGAGGATATGGTCTTTTGCTTTATCAACCTTTTTTTTCGTATTCAAAATATCTGTCAAATAGACGCGCTTTTTCGCTTTCAGATCATAGTTGAACGAGCGGACAGCTGTATTGCCGTGTGCTCCCCCTGAATATACATAGTTCTCCGTTAAGATGCTCAGCTTTTTGTCGTTCAGATATTTCACGCTGAACGCCGTTTGATAAGCGGTTTGATAACCGTGCTGTTCACCGTCTTGTTTATTTTTCAAATAGTCTTTGTAAGACTGTTCAATGTAACGCTTAAAGTCATTGTTGATCTTGTTTTGCAGAGATTTGCTGCTTATATTCTGAACCTGGGGATAGACAAGCTCCTTGACATTTTTATATGTATGGCTTGTCACCGTCGGTTTTTGCCCATTCACAGCATAAGCCGAAGGAATCGCAGACCCGCCGTACACCAGCAATACCAAAAGCCCTGTGAGCAGAATGGCTGCCGCTTTAAAAAATGATTTTTTGTTCATCATTTAGCCTCCTTAAAAGTGTCATTTTTTATATTACCCGTTTTTAAAACAGGTACACATTTTAAGACTGAGGATCACGAAAAAAAGTTTCTATTTTAAGTTAAATATTTTTAAAATATCCCAATTAAAAACCGGCTTCATTTTTTTAATGAAGCCGGTTGACTGCCGTTTCCTTTCTCTTTTTGATATTGCCTGTTGGCGAAAACGGCAAATACCAGGGAAGCCGCGGACATCAACAAGGAAGCCTTGAGCAGGCCGATCATTAAACAGAGCGCGCTGATGAAAATCCATGCTTGAACGGACGCCTTCATGTTATTCCTCCAGATTAAAACTTAATTTCTCATCTCGCATTTTCCTTATATTTAACGCATCAAACACGAGCGCTTTCGCGGCGGCATACGCATTGTATTCAATTCTCTCCAGCATGTCGTACGCCTTGTGCAATGTTCGGTCAAGCACGAGAATCCCGTGTTTGTTCAGCAGCATGGCCTGGGGCAAAGGCTGTTCTTTTTTGCTGTTAACATCGGCTCTGACCGTTTCCGCCAGCTCCTTTGAAGTGGCCGGGGCAAAGGTGAGCGACCTAATGCGGCCAAGCTTTTGCGTAGCCTCAGTGATGTTCGGGAGATCCATGCCCAATGAAGCGAACACCAAAGATTCCTTCGGATGCGCATGGAGAACACAGCCGATGTCTTCCCTTTCTTGATAACAGGCCATGTGCATATTGATTTCCCTTGTGATGTTTCCTTCTCCTTCGATTTTCTGCTCATCCATATCAACGACAAGGATTTCAAATGGTTTGAGATCGCAAAACTTTTGCTGGGACATTAAGGTCGGTGTCATGATGATATGATGCTCGTTCATTCTGACGCTCACATTTCCGCCTGCGACGTTCGTTTCAAAACGGGTAAACATCAGCTTGACAACTTTGCACAGGTCCTCTCGTTCTTTACGATATAACACGATGATCATCTCCCAATTCTGTAATGATGATTTGCGAAAACAAGCTTTCGGCTTCAGACATATCAAAATCTGTGCAATTTTGCTTTGCCGCTTTGGATGCTGCACAAGCCACAGCATAGCGCAGCATCGTTTGGAAATCGGCTTTTTGCACCAATTGAGCCATGAATGCCCCGACAAACACATCTCCGGCACCTGTATCATTCCGCTCATGAACGGCCGCCGATGTCACGCGGTATATCCGGCCGTTGCGGGAGGCATAGCACCCGTCGCGTCCGAGCGATATGACGACATAATCGATTTTGTCGGCCAGAAGGCGCAGCTTCTCCAATAAAGACAGCCGCTGTCCGCTAAACAATTCCTCAGCCTCATGCTGATTCGGCTTTATAAAATCCACTCCCAGCTCAACAGCCAAACATAGCGCCTCCCCTGAGAGATCACAGGCAATAAAGCAGCCTTTCCTTTTCAATGCAGCGAGAATTTCCTTCAGCTTTGCATTCGTATAGCCGGGAGGCAGAGATCCGGCCATCACAACGGAATCGTTGGGGGTGACATGCCGATCGATAAAACGAATGAGCCTTTGGTGATTCTCCTCTGAAACGGGAAAGCCGTCTCCGGTGATCATCAAACTGCCTTCATCCGTTTCATCAAGCAAAACGATACACTCCCGGGTCGACGCCCCCTCTTCAACAAAAAGATGGTGACTGACCTTTTTGTCGGTCAGAATCGCTTCCATTAATGTGCGGTTTTCTGATCCGATAAAGCCGAGCGCTTGATTGGCGACACCGAACTTGGATAAGGCATGTGAAACGTGGAGCCCTTTGCCTCCCAAGTCGTATTCCGTTTCGGCCACCCGGTTCGTTTTTTTCCTAGTCAAACGTCCAGTTGTCTTTATCAGCCGGTCAATGGCAGGATTCAGTGTAATCGTATATATCATAGCGGTTGCCTCCTTATACCGTTTCTTCCTTTTCCAGTTCTTTCGTCCGCTTCTTCATCATCCGGCAATACAAGGCGAAGAAAAGGAGCCATACGGCGGCGAGAATAAAGCCGGCGACATGGCCTTGCAACAATTCACCCGCTTTTGCAAAAATATAGCGAAACACCGGGTATTCCAGCGTACTCCAAGACAGCATCTGGCCTTCACCGATCTTCACCGCGTTTGTATCCTTTGCCAGCTGTGTGATGGATGGTGCAAAACCGGTGGCAATATACAGAAATACAGGTGTCGTAATGATGCCCAAAAGCAGCATGCGCAGGAGGTTGCCTCCGGTAATGATCAGTGCCGGCACGGCTAATGAAATATTAATGATCCCGGCGAACGGCAAAATCGCATTGCCGGGCAAAAGGACGGCATAGATTAACGTAACGGGAACCATCAAGATCATCGCTACCCATGCTTCACTGCTTCCCGCCAAAATCGGCCAATCGAGACCGATGAACAGCTTCCGGTTTTTAAATTTGTTTTTCATAAACTCAGAAATGGCATCCGACAATGGAGAGAGCGCTTGCATGAAGAGCTTGGCAACCATCGGAAACAATGTTAAGGCAGCAGCAGCCTGTACGGCGAGCAGCAGCATGTCGGGGACGGAATAGCCGGCTGTCATCCCAAGCAGCAGGCCGATGATGAAGCCCATCACATGATTCTCCGCAAAAACACCCATTTTTTCTTTTAATGTATCGGCGTCAACATGCCGGTCAAACAACGGTATCTTGCTGATGACCCAGTTGAACGGAAGCAAAAACACAGCAAACAGCATCATACTGTGCGAGACGGTGACGCCGGGGATTCCCGTTATCCTTTCAATTTGTTTTTGGTTCACATCGGCCAGGATCAGCTCAATTACCATTTGAACGGCAGCGACCAAAAAGGCGATATAAAGATTCCCGGTGACACCGATCACAAGGACGGCTGTTAAGATCTTCCCCCACACATTCCATAAATCAACGTTTAATGTCTTCGTTTGATTGAAAAAAAGCATGATGGCATTAATCAGCATTTGCAGCGGAAACATCAGAAACGCGAGCGGCCATGCCCAGGCCAGGGTGGCCAGCGATGTCCAGCCCCCATCGATCGTATTGAGCTGTATACCCGTTCTTTTGACGAGAGCTTGAGCAGCGGGTGTCAGTGCATCCAGCATAAATCCGATGACAATGTTCATTCCGACAAAGGCAACGCCGAGTATGACCGCTGCATTGACGGCATCCTTCCATTTCATTCTGGAAGCGATGCCGACAAGAAACATAAGAAGCGGCACAAATACAGCTGCCCCGAGATCCAATACATACTGAATAATGCTTTGCAATAGCTCCATCCGGGCCACCTCCGCTTATGTTAATAATTGAATCAGCCTATCCGTTTCTTCCTGAAGCCCCATCCCCGTTAAAAAAGCGATACCATTTAATGTCGGAATGGCATATTCTTTTTTGGTTTTTGTAATGGCGATATAAACATCGCTTGAGCCGATGTACTGCTCCAATGATTTAATATCGACCGCGTCCACGCTTGCACGGATGCCGTTTTCCTCCAATATCCTTTTTACTTTTGAAGCAACAGTCTGGCTTGTCGCCACTCCCGACCCGCACGCTACGATCACTTTTTTCATTTTCATCACTCCTGCACAGTTTGTTTTAGAAAGGTGAACAATTGTTTTTTCTCATCCATCGTCTTCAAACGTCTGACAAAGCGGCTGTCATTCAACTTTTCGATCAGAAGTTGCAGCACTTTGACCTGTTTGCAGGGATCTTTCACCCCCAGTACAAAAAAACAATCGATATCCACTTCCTGATCTTCTGTCCCCATATGGATGAACGGCAATTTTTGGTCATTTTTCACAACCGCGATAAAGGCCTGCTTCACGTGCCTGGCATCGGTATGGGGAAGACCGATGCTAAATTCCGGAAGCGCCAGCCCTGTCGGATATTGCCGTTCCCTCTCTATGATCGCGCCTGTAAACGACTTTTCGACATATCCCAATTGCTCTAATGCACAACCGATTTCTGTTAGCAGTTCAGACGGCGTTTGTGCATGGATATCGGTAAAAATGAGTTCTTCCTTGAATAAATCAGCTTCATTCACCTTCTCCACCCCCTTCCCTCAGAAGACAGGCAGATACGATCGAGGACATCTCTTTTTGTCTGTGCCTTCCATATCTTCGCTGAGTCATTCAAAAACAAATCGTTCAAATGCAGAAGAGTAGGTACATGATGATGTTCATCTTCGGGAGCCAGCACGACAATCGCTTTTGCAGCATTTCCGTCAGGCATGACCACACGGTGCCTGCATATCAAAATGCTGAAATCCTCATGCACCACCCCATCGTCCGGCTTCGCGTGCGGGAGATAGATGAACGGGCCAATCATCATTCTGCGGCTTTCCTCCGCAAACAGTTCCGTCAGCCGCCGCTTATAATTTTCATTGATGGACCCCCTTAACTTCATGGGCTTAATCGCTTGTTCAAGCGCTTCTTCCCAACTCATGTCCCTTTCAGTAAAACCGATATGGTCTTCTGAAAATGGGAACAGCTTTTCACCTTTAATGCGATCGTCGTTTGCACATGCAGAAGAAGATGATTGATTAAAGAAAGACATGAGTTTCTCTTGCACAGCCGGATAATCCTTTTGATCGATATAATCTTTCAAATGAAATAATAATTCGCGCGCCTTTTTTTCACTATCTTGTTCTATATATTTTTGAATCTCTTTTTTTAATAAGAAGCGATCTTTCTCATTTAAAATCGGATCGACTAAAAACGTTTTTTTCACAGTATTTAAAGGGACGGTTGAAAAAATAAAATCCACCTTTTGTTCGTGTTCTTTAAAATTCCGCTCCGCATATGCGCCAATGAACTGAAAATGGGGAAACATTCCTTTTAATGTTTCAAGGAGAAGCTTTGATACAGAAATTCCGTTCCGGCATACAACCAAAGCTTTAAAGACAAAATCCGCTTCTCCTTCTGTCTGATGAATCCAGGCCTGTACAATCATCGCAAGATAAGCGACCTCTTCCTGCGAGAGCGGCAGCCCGATAACCTTTTCGATCGGAAAAACGGAATTGCTGACGATGGAATAGACGGATGGAAATTCGCCGATAAATTGATCCTTTAATGGATTGTCGATGTTCAGCCCCATCTTTATTCTGTAAACCGCAGGCCGCAAATGGAGAAGCAGCCTATGTTTAAGCTCTTCTTTCTTCATTAAATCTGTCGCCAGCTGTCCTTCAAGCACATCGAGGAATTCATGGACGCAATTCACCAGATCCCCGCCGCTTGAAAGATCAAGTGCAGATTCAAGCTTGTTGGATGACAGCACCTGAAGAGACAAATACAATTTATCGTTTTCACTCAGCTCGGTCATACCCCAAAATATATTTTTAAGACACTGATATTCCTTTGTATGGATGAGGTCCGCCTCTTCAAATTCAAGCGTCCACTCCCGCCTGCATTCCTTGATCCGCCTGATCAGCAAGTAGAGGACGATCGGTAAATCTTCAATTTGTTCGTCAGTCAGCGAAATCTTCAATTCTTTTTCCGCTTTCATTAAGCGTTCTTTTAAAAGGAACAGCTCATTTTGATCGATCAGCCCTTTCCGCTCCAATAAGGCGGCGCCGGCATCGCGAGTCAGCAGTTTTTTCGTCTCAATGACCAGCTTTTTGCGAATGCGATACTCAGAGCCGATCAACTGATAACCGTCTTTTCTCGAATATTGCAAATCCAGCGATTCGTTTCGCAAAGATTCCTTGACGGCCTTCATATCATGGAGCATCGTATTTTTGCTGACCGCTGCAAAGTCAGCCAGCTCTTTTAAAGAATCACGGGCCGGATTTGTGGAGAGTTTAATGACGATCAGGCCCGTTCTCAGTTCCGGCGGAATGTAGTCCAGTTCAACAAATGTTGCCTTTTTCAGCATGATATAAAGGTATTCCCGCGTTTTGTCAGAGATCAAAATGCGGCCGTCTTCTCGGGTAATTTGAATCAAATCCAGCTTCTGCTTGCCAATGTAGTCATTCAGCTGTCTAATATGGCTGCAAATTGCACTTTTATTTTGGCTGATCTCTTTTTCGATCCAATCGACCGTAGAAGAACGATTCATCACTAAATGCTGAACAACGTCTTTTAATTTATTTTTCATCTAATCCCCCCTTCTATCCCGAGACCTTAGTTCTATTATATTTTTAAAGCGACCGGAAATATGGTAGTTGAACACAATTTAGAAAACGCTTTCAAATATCGATTGTGATCATCTTTTTCTGTTTCCGGGATATGATAAATATCTGAAGAAATACCGCCTGAAGGCAGTTTGTCGAAAACCCATTGATCCGGTGTTTTTCCCACAATCTATAAATCAAAGATGTTTAAAATGGACCATTTGATTCATACGTATTTTGCAAACCTGGAATTGAAAGATAACACACTTCAATATGAAGCCTTTGATGCATCACCTTGTTGAACGTTCTCACAACTGCTTTTCAGAAAAAATCACACCTTGAGTCGATTTAATATCATTCAAGGCCATAGACATTTATACGATGCTGTCCAATCCGAAGACATCAAGCAAACCTCGAATGGAACGAATGGCTGCAGAGGAAAATGAAAAATATCAAACGGTATGGAAAAATACCTAAACAGAGAGATTTTTGCCAAATACCATTGACATTTTCATAAAAAGTATTAATATTAAAATTATTATAAAAATCGCATAAAAAAGGTTTTCCTTATCAAGAGTGGTGGAGGGACTGGCCCTGTGAAACCCGGCAACCGCTGTCTATGACAGAATGGTGCTAAATCCTTAAGAGCGTATTCGCGTTCTTGAAGATAAGGAGGAGATTGTCTATCAAGCTCTTCCTTATCAGGAAGAGCTTTTTTATGTTACCAAAACAGAAAGAGGGATCAATCATGACAAATCCAGCAGCTGAACTGTCACAAACGCCAAATCAAAAAAAGGGGCCGTACCGGGCTGATCAAGTGGGCAGCCTTTTGCGGTCAGAACCTGTGAAAAGAGCGCGCCTTCAAAAAGCGTCCGGTGAAATCACCACTGAACAATTGCGCGAAGTCGAGAACGAAGAGATCAAGCGCATCGTTGAAAAACAAAAAGAGATTGGGCTTCAAGCCGTGACAGACGGCGAATTCCGCCGCTCATGGTGGCACTTCGACTTTCTGGAGGGCCTTGACGGTGTAGAGGGTTATACAGCGGACAAGGGAATTCAATTTCACAATGTAGTAACAAAACCGCGCGGCATAAAAGTGACCGGCAAAGTCGATTTTACGAATCATCCAATGCTTGACGATTATCGTTTTCTTCATCGTATTGCCGGAGACCATACGGCGAAAATGACAATTCCGAGCCCGAATATGCTGTTTTTCAGAGGAAAGCTTGATGAAAGCCCGTACGCGGATCTGGATGAGTTCCATCATGATGTGGCCCAAGCTTACAAAAAAGCGATCGACGCGTTTTATGATGCAGGCTGCCGCTATCTGCAGCTTGACGACACAGCTTGGTCCGTATTTTTCTCTGAAAAGGGACACGAACAAATCAAAGCGTTCGGACGCCAGCCTGATGAACTGCGTGAATCCTTCGCCAAAACGATCAATGAAGCGCTTGACGGACGCCCTGATGATTTGACCGTCACCATGCATATTTGCCGCGGAAACTTCCGTTCGACATATGTGGCCTCAGGCGGCTACGACGCGGCCGCGGAAACGATTTTCGACGGACTGAACCTTGACGGACTCTTCCTGGAATTTGACGATGAACGCTCCGGCGGGTTTGAACCGCTTCGTTACGTCAAACGGAAAGATTTACAGATCGTCCTCGGCTTAATTACTTCTAAGTTTGGAGAGCTTGAAGACCCTGCAGCCGTCAAGCGCCGTATTGAAGAAGCTTCCCGCTATGTTGATCTGAGCCAGCTCTGCCTGAGTCCGCAGTGCGGCTTCGCTTCAACGGAAGAGGGAAACCTTTTAACGGAAGAACAGCAGTGGGAAAAACTGCGCCATGTAATTGACATTGCAGAAGATGTGTGGAAATAAAAACACGCGTTTGAGACATACCGTAATCGGTATGTCTCTTTTTTTTGCCCGCGTTTTTACAATTTAAAAATCCTTCTTGATTTGTTCATAGTTTGATCATATTTGGCTTCTATAATGCATGTAAGTGAGGTGACCGAATAATGGAAAAGAAAAGGAAAATTGATATCTTTCTTGTATTGATTCTCGCATTATCTGCATGTTTAAACCTTTACGGCATCTGGAATAACGACACAGACAACGCCTACTATACGGCGGCCGTTGAGAGTATGACCCAAAGCTTTCATAATTTCTTTTACGCATCTTTTGACCCGGCAGGCTTTGTAACGGTTGATAAACCGCCTGTCGCATTATGGATTCAAACACTGTTCGCTCTCGTATTCGGCGTGCACGGCTGGAGCGTCGTTCTGCCCGAAGCGATTGCTGAAGTGATCTCTGTATCACTCTTGTACTTTATTGTAAAACCGACCTTCGGAAAAACGGCGGCAAGAATAGCGGCTCTCGTGATGGCATGTACACCGATTGCCGTTGCCGTCAGCCATACAAACAACGTTGACAGCATTCTCGTCCTTTGTTTGATGATCGCAACATGGATGTTGTTTAAAGCCGTCCGCAAAGGAAAAATCGGATGGCTGCTCGGAGCCTTCTGTATGGTCGGCGTCGGCTTTAACGTCAAAATGCTGCAAGCTTATATGGTATTGCCTGCATTCATGCTATTTTACCTGATGGCAGCAAAGACGACGATTCGCAAAAAAATCGTTTCCCTTATCACAGCAGTTATCGTTCTGGCAGGTGTTTCCGTTTCCTGGGCGGTCATCGTCGACAGCCAGCCGGAAAGTTCGCGGCCTTATATCGGAAGCAGCCAAACCAACTCGGTACTGGAGCTCGCTTTTGGCTACAACGGAATCCAGCGTCTTACCGGACAAAACGGTTCAGGCGGAGGAGCTGCTTCTGATCAAGAGCAAAAGAACCAGCAGCAGGAAACACCACAGCAACAAAACGATAGTTCCGATAACAGTTCGGACTCAGAAACTGAACAAATGACTCCGCCAAGCGGAAGCGAGATGCCTTCAGGCGGACCTGGCGGCCAAATGGGCGATGTCCAAAACGGCGGCGGTCCCGGAGGCGGCGGAAACGGTGCAGGTTCTTTCGGCACAGGAACACCCGGGCCACTGAGATTGTTCCAATCTGAGCTTTCCGGACAGGCAAGCTGGCTGATTCCGTTCGTCTTCTTCGGCATCATCGGTTTACTAATTACAGGCCTTCGCGGTCAACGAAAATTCAATGAGACAACGAATGAAACGATTTTCTGGACAATGTGGCTGTTGCCGGTCGCTGGATTCTTCAGTGTCGCCGGATTCTTCCACCACTACTATCTGATCATGCTGGCAGCACCGATTGCCGCCTTGTCAGGTGCGGGATGGACGGAATTAGTCCGCCTCTATCAGGATGAAAACGGCTGGAAAAAATGGCTTCTTCCGAGCGGTGTTCTGCTGACAACCGCGTTTGAATTGTATATCTTCAGCCCTTATCTCAGCGAGATCGGAATCGGCTGGAGCATCGCGATCGGCGCTTTCGGAGTCGTCACAAGCTGTCTGCTCATCTTTGTCAAAAAAGGAAAGTCGTTCAGCTACTACGTTTCAGTTGCAGCGCTTCTCGGCATGCTGATCGGTCCTTTCTACTGGACTGCCGCGACCCTCGCTGACGGGGTGAACGGGATGATCCCGCAAGCCGGACCTACATCCGCACAATCATTTGGCGGCGGGGGAGGCGGCAAGATGAACAACAGCGGCGGACCTCCTGGATTCGGCAGCCAAAATGGCCAAACAGACAATAATGAAAACAACGATAATAACGGGTCAACAGATTCCGACTCCAAGCAAAACAGCCAAAACGCCAATGAAGCTCCAGCAGGCATGAGCCCTGACAGCTCCGGCCAGTTTCAGCAAGGCAGACGGGGCAGCGGCGGACCTGGAAGCGGCGAATCAGTCGATGAAGAACTGTTGAGCTACCTGGAAAAGAACAACACTGGAGAAAAATATTTATTTGCAGTCTCCAGCGCAACTTCAGCTCAATCTTACATCATCAAAACAGGCAAAGCTGTGATGGCGATGGGCGGATTCTCAGGAAGCGACCCGATTTTGACCGTTGAAAAACTCGAAAAGCTTGTCAAAAACGGTGAAGTCAAATACTTCATGATTGGCGATGGCAGAGGCCGAGATCATTCGGAACTCACCAACTGGATTAAAGAAAACGGCACGAAGGTTTCCAAAAGCGAATACAGCAGCTCTTCTTCAGATAACAGTTCTCAGTCGGGCGGACCTGGTGGAAATCAGACGCTCTATAAAGTGGAGCTGGATTGATGAAAGGAAAGGTGATCAATATGAACGAACCCGTCACATTTTCAATTGTTGTTCCCGTCTTTAACGAGGCGGAAGTCCTCGACAGCACCTATGAAAGACTGAAAAGCGTCATGGATTCAACCGGAGAACCATATGAGCTGATTTTTGTAAATGACGGCTCCAGCGATAACAGCATCCATATGCTGAAGTCGCTGGCTCAGGCCGATCCGGCTGTCAAATGCATCAATTTCTCAAGAAACTTCGGCCACCAGATTGCGATCACCGCCGGCACGGACTATGCTGCCGGCAAGGCGATCGTCGTCATCGACGCCGATCTTCAGGATCCTCCTGAACTGATTTTGGAAATGGCTGAAAAATGGCGCCAAGGCTTTGACGTGGTCTACGCCGTCCGAACGAAGCGCGAGGGAGAGACATTTTTCAAAAAGCAGACGGCCTCCATGTTTTACCGCATGCTAAGACGTCTCACAGATGTCGACATTCCGGTCGATACTGGAGATTTCCGGCTCATGGACCGCAAAGTCGTCAATGAAATGAACAAGCTGAAAGAGAAAAACCCGTTTGTCCGCGGGCTTGTCAGCTGGCTCGGCTTCAAGCAGACGGCCGTCTATTACGAGCGCCACGAACGGCTTGCAGGGGAAACGAAGTATCCGCTCAAAAAAATGCTGAAGCTGTCGCTCGACGGCATCACTTCATTTTCCTTTCAGCCTTTGAAGCTGGCAAGCTACTCAGGAATCACGCTGTCAGCGATCGGCTTTATATACGCTTTCATCGTCGTCTGCCTGAAGCTGTTTACGACAAGCACCATTACCGGCTGGTCATCGATGATTATTCTGCAATGTCTGTTCAGCGGCTTCATCCTGATCATCCTCGGAGCCATCGGCGAATATATCGGCCGCATTTATGATGAAGTGAAGGACCGGCCGCTCTACATTGTAGATGAAAAATACGGATTTGAAGAACAAAGGCGGGCTGTCGCACCGCAGCGTCATATCATGTAGCCAAAATGAACCAAAAAGGAGAGATTTCGATGAGTATACTCGTTGTCGGGGGAGCCGGTTATATCGGTTCCCATGCCGTTTACACATTAATTGAGAAAAATGAAAAAGCCGTCGTTGTCGACTCCCTGGCAACCGGACATGCTGAAGCCGTTCACCCTGAAGCCGTTTTTTACAAAGGAGACATCCGGGACCGGCATTTTCTCAGGCAGGTATTCGAAAACGAGGACATCGAAACGGTGATGCATTTCGCAGCTTCTCCTATTTCAACCGAGTCAAATCGCGTGTTTTCTTCTTTCAATGAAAACATCTCAGGATTGGAAACACTGCTTGACGTCATGAAAGAATTCGCCGTTAAGCAGATCGTCTTCGCCTCAAGCGCGGCCGTCTACGGCAGCACAAAAGATGTGCCGATTACAGAGGAATCAAAACCGCAGCCTGTCCATCCCCACGGAAAAGTCAAATGGCTGATGGAGAATATGCTGATGGAAGCGGAAAAAGCCTGCGGTCTCAACTATGTGATTCTCCGCTCCTTCAATGTCGGCGGGGCCCACCCATCCGCAGCGATCGGCGAAGACCGTACGGATGATGCGCATCTGATTTCAAATGTTTTGCGTGCTGCTATCGGAACGAAACATGACAGGACCGCATGCACAGCAGGAATTCGCGATTATGTCCACGTACAGGATCTCGCCGAAGCCCACGTTCTCGCCATCAACCATTTACGGCAAGGCAAGGGGAGCCGGACATTCAATCTCGGCTATGGCGAAGGCTATTCAGCCGAACAAGTCATCCAGGCCGCCCAATATGTCACAGGCATCGGCCTCATTCCCGTCACACCCGGTGACAGTACAGACACCCCGGATGCCTTGATCGCTTCCTCTTCCCGCGCCAGAAAGGAATTAGGCTGGATCCCGAAACACAACAGCCTGATCGCCATCATCCGCGACGCCTGGAACTGGCATTCTGCGAATCCGAATGGATATGCATCGGAGAAGGTGGGGGAAGGGTGAAAAATGAACTGCACCCCTATAGTTAGATAGTGTCTAACGGTGGAGGTGCAGTTTTTTTCTCCGTGATGAATATCTACTGTAAATCTAGTCGACTACCCAATCATCCTAATAATCTATCAAGTAAGCAGTCGGGTGTTTTTTGTCCTGCAAATCAATCAGCATATCAATATATCCCGAGCCATACCAGATGAAATCATATGAAAATTGGATAGCCACAAAATTTTTATTAAAATATTTAATTTCAGCTGAATTGACTTTTTTCACTTTCAAACCTGCTCCGTCAAAAGCCTTTTCAAAATCCAAATTAAATTGCACTTCATCCTTATGATTTCTTTTTAGATAATTTTCCACAGTTTGAATGCGCTGGACACCTTCAGATATGATATCCTTGTCTTCAGCCCCGTTGAGATATACATATTTGCCGTCTTCGCTTAAATAATCATCGTCACTGATTTTTCTGACTAGGTTTGTCTTTTTTTCAAAAATGTATTTGTCAAATAAGTGCAGATAGGATCCATCCTCCGTCACCTTTGGAAAAACAGACAGGTAATCATTTAGTTTTCCTGACTCGATTGTTGCGGGCAATTCATCTTTATTGACAATCTGGTATTTTAAAAGATTTTGTTTTAAAAATATATAATATGTCTTCGTATCTCCATCGCCTGTATAATCCTCTACTCCGATCAGCATGTTTTTTTTATCAATAGCATAAAGATAGAGATAAATATCTTCAGAATCAGCTGTTGCCTTTATGGGCAGTTTTATCTTCTTTTCACCTAATTCCGTTTTCACTTGCAGCATATTTTTATGATCCAACCGCAATTCAGGCAGCTGACGTTCTATTATATAGCTAAGGGGGCCTTTGGCATCCAAAAACTTGCTATTGTTTATGTGGTGAGAGTAAAACATTTGATCAGGTGAAAAAATTGACGCATATGAATCCTGAAGCTCTTTATCTGTATATTGATAATAACGAAGACCACCCTTATCACCGCGCATAATCGTATACTTATGATTTTCATGCCTTAACGTCGCATCGCCCGCTAATCCACTTTCAATTCGTATATACTCTTTAAATGCCGGACTGTCTTCTTTTGGATATCCTTTTTGATATGTGAATGCATCATCGTCTTTTCCACAGTTGGTGATCGCCAACAAACATATTGTGAAAATACCTAAGTATATAAACCATCTTTTTTTCATTGAAATATTTCTATCCTTTATGTTCCTATTTATTTAACTTCCAAAAAATTCTATATGATTATCCCAGCTTTGTGACCTGTGTCAAATGAATAAAAACTCTTCAGTCCCTCTATGATTCAATTCCTAAATCAACTAAGTAAGCAGTTGGCTGTTTTTTGTTTTTTTGTAAGTCAATCAGTACATTAACAGAGCCTGCTGTGCCAATTGTCTTCCCATGATAGGAAATATACAAAACTACATAATCTTTATTAAAATAATGAATATTGGCTATCCTTGCATCGCCCGCGTTAAAATCCATCTCTTTTGCAATTTGTTTGAAGTCAATCTTAAATTGAGCTTCATATTTTTCATTTCCTTTTAAATAGTTGTCCACTGTTTGTATCTGTTGAACACCATCGGAAATTACAAAGTTTTCTTCTTCTTTTGCTCCGTTAATATAGACATACTTACCATCTTCGCTTAGAATATCAGTGTCTTTGATTTTTCTGACTTTGTTCGTCTTTTTTTCGAAAATATAGTTGTCGAATAACTTAAGATATGATCCATCCTCTGTTACTTTTTGAAATACTGAAAGGTAATCATTTAACTTTCCAGACTCAACTGTTGTATGTAATGCTTCTTCTTTCACTAGCTGATGTTTTGAAAGATCTTGTTTTAAAAACAAATAATATGTTTGTCCGTCTCCCTTTTTTCCATTTACCACCACTTTTATCTGCATGTTGTCTTCGCTAACAGCTTCAAGAGCCAGAATTACTTTCTTGCCTCTGGCTGATGGTAACTCATACTTTTTTTCTCCGAATTTTGTTTTCACCTTGAGAACATTCTTTTTATCTAAAGTCATTTCCGGCAGATGATGTTCTATTTTATTGCGAATAAGCTTTTCTTTCGTTAGAAAGTTAGTTGTTTGTAAATCATACAGTTTTGCTCCGGGATATTTTTCAGAAAATAAAGGATTGTAAAAGTCCTCAAGCTCTTTACTCGTATATTGATAATAGCGTAGTCCATCTACATCACTGCGCATAATCGTATAAGTATGATTTTGATAATTCAATGTCGCATCACTCACTAAATCAAGTTCATGTCTCATAAATTCTTTAAATGCAGGGCTGTTTTCTTTTGGTAAGCCTTTTTTATAGACGACTTCTTGATAATCATCTTTTCCGCATCCGGTGATCACAACTAAAAGCACTATTAATACACTTAAACTTAAAAGTCTATATTTCATCATTGAACTGCTCCTATTCCGCTTCTTTTTTGTTAACATCTTGTATCAAATCCACAAAATCAGAATCTTCAGCTTCATAAAGATGTTTAAGGCCAGACTCCTCTATTTCAAACTGAGGCTTATTATCAATGAGATCATCCAGTATTTCTCCATTCTGACTCTCTACCGAAACGATATCATCACTATATTTAGTGTAAGGGCCTGCTCCTGCCGCAGCGGTAATATCCATTTTCTGAAGCTTTTCATAGACTTCAGGATTGGCGGATTTTAAATGATTAATGTCTTCAGTCATCGCCTCACTGTCCATATCTGTGTAAGCATTGCTGTAATCTTTTCCATTATCATTGTTTCTGTTCTCTTCATTAAAATCTAAATAGTCACTCGTGTCCGTAGTTTGGATAGTCGACAGCTGCATAATCTCTGATGACATGGTTCGTCTCAGAAAACATTTGCCGTCCAATGACAAGCACACGTCTTGAATCATTATGTAAGCCGACAACACTGCCGACAGGAAGATAGTTCTTTTTTAACAGCATAATTCATTATCCCTCTTTTTCTCTGAAATTGGACGTATATACAAGTTGTAAAAACATAGGAAAATCATAGCAAAAAAGTTTCATTTCATTCAACAAACTAAAGTACCGTGAAATTATACCCAGAGACTTTTGATTTAATGTTTGCTCTTTGCAAAGGGTTTGTCGGTGTCATTAGTATGTTGTTTGTCACTGGAGAGATTCATCAACCTTACGGGGACAAAAAACCACCATATAGGCTGCTTTGGATTTCGAAAAAGATATAAAGCGCAATCAACTTAAGATTTACCTTTGATCAAGTTGAAGAAGTAATCTCCATTTTCGCCACCTTACAGATTCAACTTCCACTTTTCGTCTTTTGTTCTGGAGCGTCACTTCTATCATTTTTCCCGCTTGAAAGCCGGCTTTCAAAGACTAAGAAACAAGCGCCCTGCCCCTTCCCTAGACATGATTTCATATGAAAAATTATTGTGAAAATATATTTTTAGCTTGAATTTTAAACAATCTCGAGATAAAATACAGTCAAAATAATAGAAGCTCACTTCTTGTATATAATCAGTAATAGGGTCTGATTGTTTCTACCTGGCAACCGTAAATCGCCAGACTACAAGGAAGTTTGAATAGATTTGATCATGTAAAAAGTGTATTGCGCAAACAATATATCTATTTTTCATTTGCTCTTATTTTTCATGCTTTCTTTATCGGAACCCATGAAAAATAAGAGCTTTTTTATTTTCAAAAAACATTCGGGAGTTGAAATCATGTATTTTCTCATTAATATTTTAGGCCTGTTCATTGTCATGGCCGTCGTTTTTCTCTGTTCCCCGCAAAAGAAATCAATCAAATGGCGGCCGATTCTTTCGCTTTTTGTCGTTGAGCTTTTGGTGACATGGTTCATGCTTGGCACGAAAGTAGGCGGATGGGTCATCAACCAGATCGCTGCTTTCTTTTCTTGGCTGATCGCCTGTGCAAGCGATGGAATCGCCTTTGCATTTCCTTCCGTTATGAGCAATGAGACCGTAGACTTTTTCTTCAGCGCTCTATTGCCGATCATCTTTGTCGTCACATTTTTTGACATTCTTGCTTATTTTGGGATTTTAACGTGGTTGATCGATAAGATCGGCTGGGTGATTTCAAAAGTGTCGCGTCTGCCCAAATTAGAAAGCTTCTTCTCCATTCAAATGATGTTTTTGGGCAATACAGAAGCGCTCGCTGTCATTCGCCAGCAGCTGGCCGTTTTAAAGGACAACCGCCTGCTGACATTCGGCATCATGAGCATGAGCAGCATCAGCGGCTCGATCCTCGGCTCCTATTTAACTATGGTTCCCGCAACCTATGTCTTTACAGCGATCCCGTTAAACTGCTTGAACGCGCTCATTTTAGCAAGCATCTTAAATCCGGTGGATGTCAAAAAAGACGAAGACATCATTTATGTACCGCCCAAAGAAGAAAAGAAAGATTTTTTCTCAACGATTTCCAACAGCATGCTGGTCGGAATGAACATGGTGATTGTCATTCTGGCCATGGTGATCGGCTATGTTGCCCTAACGTCATGCTTAAACGGCCTTCTGGGGCTGATCATGGACGGGCTGACCATCCAAAAAATCTTTTCTTACATCTTCAGTCCGTTTGCCTTTCTGCTCGGACTGCCCGCGCATGATACGATGTATGTCGCACAGCTGATGGGTATGAAACTCGCCACAAATGAGTTCGTCGCGATGATGGATTTGAAAACACAGTTAAAAACGATTTCGCCCCACACTGCCGCCGTTGCAACGACGTTTTTAACATCGTTTGCAAACTTCAGCACGATCGGCATGATCTATGGAACGTACAACTCCTTATTCAATGGAGAAAAGTCAGCGATCATCGGCAAAAACGTCTGGAAGCTCCTTGTCAGCGGTATGGCTGTTTCACTGCTGAGCGCGGGGATTGTCGGACTGTTTGTCTGGTAAATCGGCTTGCCATATTAATGGCAAGCTCTTTTTTATTTATTTTGTAAAGTAAGCTTTACGTAAAGCTCACTTTACTTTATAATGGATATGAATAACAGCGAAGGAGATTTGAATCCTTGAAAAACAAATTAGCTGAATTTCGAAAACAGAAGAAGTATTCACAGGATAAATTGGCCGAAATTCTTGGCGTCAGCCGGCAGACAATTATCTCAATCGAAAAAGGGAAGTATAATCCGTCTCTTCCCCTGGCGCTTCAAATTGCCCGTACATTTCATACACAGGTGGAAAACATCTTCTTTTTAGATGATGAATAGATTGGCAAGGAGGAGATTTTATGGCATTGCGAAAAGCATACTATATCATTGGCGGACTGTTTGTCTTTATATTTCTTGTGAAAATGATCTTCGGCATAGCCAGTGATTCTTTATCTTTAATCGAACTTTTCATGTGGGGCGGTCTGGCTTTTTTAAGTTTTGCAGCAGGCTACCTCTATCCGCAATTCAAACAAAAAGATGAAAGGTCACAGCACATCAGACAAAAAGGAATGCAGTATTCCATGATCGCTTTATCCGTTTACTTGCTTGTGCTCATTTTCGGAATGCAGCTCGGCTATATTACATTAGCGGGAGTTGATGTTGTTCGGATTTTGGTTTCTTTACAGGTGATTACAGTATTTTCATCATGGATTGTATTATCAAAGAAATTATAGTGGTCAATTAAATTAGCACCCTTGAGACAGGGTGCTATTTAACGGTCCGATCCCAATGGCGGTCCAGGGCGATTGCTTCAAGCAGCTCTTTCGTGAATGCATCGATTGTTTTGCCGCCGCACGCCGTGATAATGCCCGGCTCTTGAGCGGCATCTGTTCCGGCGGCTGACAATAGCAGATCGACTGCCTCACCTGAAGCTCCGATCGTTTTATAATGTCCGAAGGCTTCACGAATAAAATCCAAAGCGGCTTTTTCCTTTTTCAACCGCTCAACGCTTTCTTGTCCGCTTGGAATATAGACGGCGTCATACAGAACCGAATCAACCGTCCGCAATGAGTGAACCGCTTCTAATTCTCGGCCGCCGGCCCCTTTGACCGCTCCTAAAGCGGTGCTGATGATGTCCGGGATGACACCCGCTTTTCTGAAGGCTTTTACCGCCCGGCTGACTTCGGACTCATCGAAACCGGCTTCGGCTATAATGGCGACCGTTCTTGTCAGCGGTGTTTTCACCGTATTTTCCTGGTTTAAGGCCGGCGACTTGAGCGTGACGTCAGAACCTTCGTCTTTTTCCGGCGGCTCAACACCTACTCCGGCGGCGATTTGCTTGGCCAAATCACCGTCGACACGGTTGAACATTTCAACGACCTGGCGGCGGACGTCTTTGCTTTTCACCTTCCCGACTTCAAAGTGAAACGCGGCAATGATATGTTCTTTTTCGACCGGGGACATGCTGTTCCAAAACAGCTTCGCCTGTGAGTAAAAGTCTTGAAAGCTGTCGCTGCGCTGGCGGATTTTTTTGCCCTCGACTTTTTCCTGATAATGGACATATCCGCCTTCTTCCGCTGACGCGGGAGCCGGATCGTTGTTTTGCAGCGAGTTTTGATGATAGGCGACAGGCCCCTGATTGATCGTCATCCGGTGGTAGCCGTCATACTGGTTGTTATGGAACGGGCAGACCGGCCGGTTGATCGGAATTTCATGAAAGTTCGGACCGCCTAACCGGATCAGCTGTGTATCCGTATATGAAAAGAGACGTCCCTGGAGTAGCGGATCGTTCGTAAAGTCGATTCCCGGAACGACATTGCCCGGATGGAAGGCCGCCTGTTCCGTCTCCGCAAACACGTTGTCCTGGTTTCGATTCAGCGTCATTTTGCCGATAATTTTGACAGGAACCGCCTCTTCCGGCCAGAGCTTTGTCGGGTCGAGGATATCGAAATCAAATTTGAACTCATCTTCTTCCTCAATCATTTGCACGCCGAGCTCATACTCCACTTCATCGCCTCTTTCGATCGCTTCCCAGAGATCGCGGCGGTGATAATCGGGGTCTTTCCCGGCGATTGTCTGCGCTTCGTCCCAGACGAGCGAATGGACACCGAGGACGGGCTTCCAGTGAAATTTAACAAAACGCGCCTTGCCTTCTTCATTAACAAACCTGAACGTATGCACGCCGAAGCCTTCCATCATCCGGTAGCTGCGCGGAATCGCCCTGTCTGACATAATCCACATGATCATGTGGGCTGTTTCTTCGTTATTGGCAACAAAGTCCCAGAACGTATCGTGAGCCGTGGAAGCTTGCGGCATCTCGTGATGAGGCTCAGGTTTAAACGCGTGCACCAAATCGGGGAACTTGATGGCATCCTGAATAAAGAAAACAGGCATGTTGTTCCCGACGAGATCATAGTTCCCTTCCTCTGTGTAAAACTTTGTGGCAAACCCTCTGACATCCCGGACCGTATCACCCGATCCCCTCGAACCGGCTACAGTCGAAAACCTGACAAACACCGGTGTTTTCACCGACGGATCTTGAAGAAACTTCGCTTTCGTATACTCTGTCATCGGTTCGTAAACCTGGAAGTAGCCATGCGCGCCGAATCCCCGGGCATGGACGACGCGTTCCGGTATCCGTTCATGGTCAAAATGGGTCATTTTTTCGCGGAAATGAAAATCCTCCATCAGCGTCGGACCGCGCACGCCTGCTTTTAAGGAGTGTTCGTCTTCAGACACGCGCAATCCTTGGTTCGTCGTCATTTTTTTGCCCCGGTTGTCAGACCGGTACTGTTCAAGTTGTTGATCCTTGCTGTGTTCATTGACTTTACGGCGGCCATCATTGTGATTCACTTGTCATCCCTCCCCATTCTTATTTCCTATGTAGTTGATCTGGATTGCTATTTTATGATTTACCCTGTCTGCCAGCGAGTTAAACGCAACGCTCGTTAAAGGGAATTGTCATTTTAATACATTCAAAGTTTGGACAAGAAGCGATCTGCTGATAACTTCTTGTCCTCTCCTCCCTGTGACACCTACACAAGAAAACGAATTAAACCGATTTTAAAGGTACACATATTTCGCAATACGGGTTGCTCACCATATCACCCATGTATTTTTCCATCATTGGTCTATTGTCCGGTTGAAATTCATTGTTTTGCAGAGATGAAAAAATATCAGAATATGCTTTTTGAATATCCTCTGCTGTATGTTTAACATCGTACATCAGGTATTTTCCGCCAGAAATGTCCCCTTCAAGTACTGAATCATCGACTTGATAATCATGCGGTATCACGATACAAGCATCAAATCTACACTGATCAGGAGGTGTTGTTTCCGGGTTATCCTGTGGAATCGCAAACAGAATGGCAGACTCAAGAAGACCTTTTTTCTTAGCCCATTTTTTTAACGCCTCCATGACATCAATATTGGCAGGACCGTAGGGACCAACTCTTCGCATATAAGCAATGCGATAGTTTGGAAGTGTTTCGATTTTGAATGTCATAGGTTCTTTCTTCCTTTCCTCATTGTTGTTCGTTCCGTTTCGAATGTAACACGGTTTAAAAATATATACATTTATATTTTTAAAATTTTCTGTCATTTATTTAAAAAAGAGGATATTCAGAGATCATCTGAACATCCTCTTTCTTTGTTTAATCTAGTGTTTCGCCGTTTGAAGCAATCAAGTCTTTATACCAGTAAAAGCTTTTTTTGCGAATGCGGCGCAAGTCTTTCAAGTCAAATTCATCGCGATTCACATAAATAAATCCGTAGCGTTTTGAACAGCCTTGGTGGGTCGAAATCAAATCGATCGCTGACCATGGCGAGTAGCCGTACACATCGACGCCATCTGTAATCGCCAGCTGAATTTGCTTGATATGCTGTTTTAAATACTCGATGCGGTAATCATCATTGACGACATCTCCGTCCTCAAGCTCATCAAAGGCCCCGAGGCCGTTTTCCGTAATGATAAGCGGCAGCTGGTAGCGGTCATAAATCTCACGGAGTGTCGAACGGAAGCCGACAGGATCGATTTCCCAGCCGAAATCATTTTTCTGCAAATAAGGATTGCCGCTTCCTCTGTACACGCCTTCCTCCCCTGTTTGCAAATGCTGATCGCCGCCTCGTGCGGATGTATCGCTGCCGTCATCTTTGCTTGCTTCGGCCGTTTGCGACGTATAATAGTTGAATGCGATGAAGTCCGGTTTGGCAGACTTCAAAATGTCCATATCCCCTTCAGCAATGGCAGGTGTGCAGCCTTTTTCTTTCATGTACGCCCATGCCGTTGTATTGTACCGTCCGTATACGGCCATATCCAAGTAAAGCCAGTTTCTGATCGCGTTATAGTTAAAGGCCGCTACGACATCCTCGGGTTTGGATGAAGCCGGATAGATGAGCGCGATATTTGGTGCGGGCCCGATTTTTGCTTCCGGCAGCATATCATGGCAAAGGCGAATCGCTTTCGCCTGTGCGACAAGCATGTGATGGTTTTGCTGGTACAACTCTTTTTTCGGGTTTTCCAAATTCGGGTCAAGGGTCCCCAAGGCAGATCCGTGGAGAATCATCATGTTTTGTTCATTGATGGTCAGCCAGTATTTGACCCGGTCTCCGTAGTTTTCAAAAAGGATGTTCGCATACTTTTCAAAGGCGTCGATCGTCGCTCTGTTCGACCAGCCCCCCTTTTCCTGCAAAGCGTTCGGCAGGTCAAAGTGATACATCGTCACAATCGGTTCAATCTGATATTTCAGCAGTTCGTCGATCAAACGGCTGTAAAACTCGATCCCTTTTGGATTGACGCTTCCATCGCCGTCGGGAATGATCCGCGTCCAGGCGATTGAGAAACGGTAAGCTTTAAATCCCATTTCCGCAAACAGTGCGATATCTTCTTGATAGCGGTGATAGTGGTCACTGCCCACTTTAAAATCGGTCGTGCCTTCAGGATAGCTGTCGCGCGTATCAATGACAGAAGGTCCTTTTCCGTCTTCATTCCAAGCGCCTTCCACCTGATAGGCCGATGTTGAAGCTCCCCATAAAAATTGATCTGGAAATTTGGCTAATTTGCTGTATTTCATCTTATGTTCCTCCCCTGATTACCTTAATGTGATGATCCATTTTCCTGTTTCGACCCGGTTTTGGCCGGTTTTCTCAATATCACTGTATTGGTGCGGATTTGTCACCACAACCGGTGTTGTGACATCAAAGCCCTCCTGTTTTAGCGCTTCCAAATCGAATTCCGCGAGAATATCACCCCGTTTCACTTTTTGCCCTTGAACGACTTTTGGATCAAAATGCTTCCCTTCCAGTTTGACAGTATCGATACCGATATGAATGAGGATTTCGGCTTGATGTTCGGTTGTGATGCCGTATGCATGCCCTGACGGAAAAACGGTTGTCACAACCCCGTCCGCCGGGGCAGCAGCGATCCCCTTTGCCGGCAGCACAGCAATGCCTTCCCCGATCGCTCCCGATGAAAAAACGTTGTCGGATACTTCCGCCAGCGGCAGCACATCTCCCTGCAAAGGGCTGAAAATCTGTTCACCGGAATGCCGCTGCTTTTTCTCTTCTGCAGGATCATCAAAGCCGACAATATATGTGAGTGCAATCGATAAAACAAAAGAGACTGATATTCCGGTGATAAAGCCGAGAAACCCCGGTCCGTAAAAAATCGGAATCGTCAGCAACCCCGGCGCACCCGAAGCGATGGCAATGCTGTGGGAATAGCCGATGATCGCTCCGCCGACAGCGGCGCTGATGACACCGCATACAAACGGCTTTTTCAGCCTCAGAGTGACACCGTAGACAGCCGGCTCAGTGATGCCGAACATCCCCGTTATGGCGGTTGATCCTGCCAAAGCCTTCAGCTTCTTGTTTTTCGTCTTGAGCATGACCCCGAATGCCGCCCCTGTTTGGGCAAACACGGCGGCGGCCGTCGCAGGCTTGATATAATCCTTTCCATGGACGGCAATGTTATTGAGAATCACCGGAACGATGCCCCAGTGAATCCCGAAGATGACAAGGATTTGCCACAGCGCCGCAATGATCGCCCCGGCCAGAACCGGACTGACATCAAAAACGGATAAAATCGCAGCTGCGATACCATTTCCCGCATATACGCCAAGCGGTCCGAAAATGATTAAGGTCAGCGGCACCATCACCACCAGACAGATTAAAGGGGTGATAAAATTTTTAACGCTTTCATGAATGACATGCATGCAGTACTTTTCAAGCCAGCTCATCACATAGACGGCAAGAATGATCGGGATCACCGTCGAAGTGTAATTCATCAAAACGACGGGAATTCCGAAAAACACCGGATCTGCCCCGCTGTTTTTCAATTCAAGGATGGATGGATAAATTAAAGCTCCCGCAATCGTCAGCGCCACAAAAATGTTCGCGCCGAATTTTCTGGCTGCCGTGACGGCCAATAGAAGAGGCAGAAAGTAAAATAAACTGTCGGCTGCCGCGTACAGAATCGTGTAAGTCGTCTCCTCGGCCGTCAGCCAGCCGGCGTTTGTGCAAATCAAAAGCAGCCCTTTTAAAATCCCGGCTCCCGCCATGACGCCAAGCAGGGGCGTGAAGATGCTGGATACGATATCTACTAATCTTCCAGCAAGATTCCCTTTTTCACCGGAATCAGCCGCCGGCTCTGCCAAGATATTCGATATCCGGCCGATCTCTTTGTAGACCTCGGGAACATGGTTGCCGATGACGACCTGAAACTGGCCCCCGCTCTCCACCACCGTCACAACTCCGTCGGTCTCTTCAAGCGCTTTTTGATCCGCCCTTGAGCGATCCTTTAATGTAAAACGCAGCCTTGTTGCACAATGAACTAAAGAAGCGACATTTTTTTCTCCCCCTACAAGTCTTAAAATATTCTTGGCTAAAGTTTGCACATCCATCCGTGACCATCCCTCCCGCATCTTTAAAAAATAAAAAACCTAAACAAAGCCCGTCAAAAAAGGCTTTGCTTAGGTTTTGCCTGCCGAACAGTAACAATCCTTATGCTGAAGTATGATAAACATAAAAAAACCTAAATTACTCATGATAAACAGGCGCACACGTCCCGCATCACAGTAATTTAGGTTTTGCCTGCATGACCAGTAACAATCCTAAATAATAGATTGATATTTTTTGATTTAAGTCCAAATTAGCATACCTGCAACAGGTTGTCAACGCTTTCATTTTTCGTATAATCCCTCTATCCTTGATGAACGACTCTCTCGATGTGAATCGTTAAATACAACAGTTCTTCGCTTGTTAGTTCATGACCGTATTCCTTTTGAATGTACTGCCTGATTTTTTCGGTGCATACATAAGCATCACGGTATTTATTTTTCACAGTATCAAACAAAAAGTCGTCTTTGCTTTTCATATAGGTGCCGCTGAACAGCCGCTGCGCAAAAAACTTTAAATGGGTGATGAATCGGTAATAATGGAGCGATTCTTCATCAAAATCGATATGAAAATGATATTTGACGATGCTTAATATTTCCTGCATCACTTTTGTGATGTTGACAATGTTCGGCATTTCTTCATTCAGCTCGGCGTTCACAATATGGAGCGCGATAAAAGCGGCTTCGTCTTCAGGAAGAGCGATCCCCGTCTTATCTTCAATGATCTGCAAGGCCTCTCTGCCAATGGCAAACTCGTCTTTATAAAGCCGCTTTGTCTCCCAGAGCAAGGCGTTTTTAATCTCAAGACCCTTTTGCTGCCTTTCGACCGCAAAATGAATATGGTCTGTCAGCGATACATAGATGCTGTCATTCAGTTTTTTGCCGAGCTTCATTTTCGCATAGCTGATGATCTCTTCCGATATTTCCATAAATTCGATCGGAATTTCGTCCAACAGCGTCTTAAACCGTTCTGATACATCTTTATTGTCAAGCCTGAAAATCTTTTCGATCCTCGTTTCATCGACCGGCTCGCCGGGCTTTTTTTGAAAAGCGATTCCCCTGCCCATGACCACTAATTCCTGACCTTGTTCATTCCAAACGCTGATCACATTATTATTGATCACTTTGGCAATTTTCACATCGCGCCACTCCCATCTCATATAAACTAAGGGGATTTTTTATGTTGCTTTTTTCTTATCTTTACACATTGATTGTACAACCTTTTTAAATTGGGTCAATGATTTTCAGTCAATCGTCCCCTGAAAGTTTCTGATTTCTAATAAAAAAAGAGCCGTTTTCGGCTCTGACATCATGAAAATGTTATTTTATCCCATTATGTTATCCGTAAAATGACCGCCACGGCCAAGAGCAGCCCTGCCAAATAAACAGCATCTTTTGCGTAAAGCCGTGTCGTTTGATAATATGTCCTGTTTTTCGTACCCGTAAAACCGCGCGCTTCCATGGCCACCGCGATTCTTTCAGATTTGCGGATACCTTGCGAGAACAGCGGCAGCGCATAGCGGATAAAAGCTTTCCAGCTGTTTTTTTGCTTATAGCCCCTGATTTTATGGGCCGCTTTCATCTGCGCCAGCTCTGATTGAAACAACGGAATGAACCGGAAACCAGCCAACAGACCGTACGCCCATTTTGGCGGCATTCTGCATTGATGGATCAAGCTCATGATAAACCGCGTTAAATCGGTTGTCGACGTAAACAGCAGGCCGTATGTAACAAACCCGAGCATCCTTAGTGCAATCGTCAGGCCATGGCTGGCGCTTTCCTTGGTCACATGAAACCAGGCCCATTGCCACAGCGTTTCTTCGCCTTTTCCGAAAGCGGCCATCATCCAAAAGACGAGAATGAAAAACATGAGATAAGGCAAAAAACGTTTCAGCAAATAAGCCAATGTCCAGCCGCCGAGAAAGATGCCGATCAATAACGCGAGCAGCCAAATCAAAAATGTTGCTTTCGGATTTGTTACAGCCATTAAGATGCACATCACAAGCAGATTGGAAAAGAGCTTTGCACTGGGGTTCAGTGTTGACAGAAGCGATTGATTGCTTTTCATACCGGCACCTGCTCCTTTCTGGCGTGCAGCAGCTGGTAGTGAAGCGGCGGCAGCAATGAAAATGTCCGCACCAACCGTTGATCGGAGAATAACCGGGACGGGGTTCCTTGAAAAGCGGCTTTTCCTTGATGGAAGACGATGACTTGATCCGAATGCTCATCAACGATATCCATGTCATGAGTTACCATGACGATCGTCGTTCCCCGTTCCTGCCGCTCTTTTAACCGTCTGATCAGTTCCCCCGCCGTTTTTTCGTCCTGGCCGAATGTCGGTTCATCAAGCAGCAGCAGATCCTGATCGAACAAAAGCATCGTCGCCACGCTCAAGCGCCGTTTCTGCCCCAGACTCAGTGTAAAGGGATGGGCCTGCGCATGTGAGACGAGTCCGAATTCCTCCAGCAATTCTGCCGTCTTCCGCTGAACAAGTTCTTCTGACCAACCTCTCTGTCTTGCGCCAAAAGCGATTTCCTCAAATACCGTATCCTGAATAAATTGGAGCTCCGGGTTTTGAAAGACAAAGCCGGTTTTTTCGTACAATAGACGGTCAGGCCATTTTTTCAGCTCGCAATCCTCCAGATAAATCCGGCCTTTCTTGACTGCTTCCAGCCTGATCAAACTTTTTAAAAAGGTGCTTTTTCCGCTGCCGTTTGCACCGATAACCGATACCCATCCTCCTTTTGGAATCCGGAGGTTGATACCGTCGGCCACCGTTTTTTTCAGGTAGCCGATCGCCGCATCTTCGATCCTGATCAAAGCATCGCTCTTCTTCGGGTCGCTTTTTTCAGCAAGCTCCTTCCTTTTCAGCCTGGCGGAAAGCTTGACGGCAAGCGGGTGCTGTTCGTCTTCGACGACTTCATGCCATGCCGCCGGATACAGCTTTGGCTGCCAAATCCCAGCAGCTTTCATTTGCTGTCGATAGCGGACGAGAATGTCTTCCGGCTTCCCGTCGGCTATAATCCGCCCGTTATTGTCCAACAGGACGACGCGGTCCATCCATTCGATGCAGCCATCCAAGACATGTTCGACAAACACCATCGTCTGGCCGTTTTTTGCGGAAAGGTCTTTCAGTAAAGCAAATATTTCCTTCCTGCTCGCCGGATCAAGCTGTGCCGTCGGTTCATCAAAAAACAGCATTTCCGGCTCCAGTGCCAAAAGACACGCTAATGCGAGACGCTGCTTCATTCCGCCTGACAGGGCTTCGATCGGCGTCTTTCTGTCAATATTCAGTCCGACTTGCTCCATGACATTGTCGATGATCTCATTCATCTGCTCCGGGGGAACGGAGCGATTTTCAAGGCTGAACGCGATCTCTTCATCAACACGAAGCATACAAAATTGTGTATCAGGGTCTTGAAACATAACCCCTGCGCTTCTTCTGCGGTCGATCTCGCCTGTGATTTCGGCTTCAATATGTTGAGGGATGATGCCGGAAAGAGCGGAAATCAGCGTCGATTTCCCGCTTCCGCTCGGACCGAGGATCAACACCTTCTCACCCCTGTGAATCGATAAGGTCACACGGTCCAAAATCGTGTCAGACCGGTTGTAAAAGCGCACGGAAAGATTATTGCAGCCTAGAAATGAAGTCATTTGATTCATCCTTTTTCCGGTGTTCCTTCATGATGTCATACTGGTCAAGGACGCCGGTTTTCGCGAGGGCGCCGACAACGGCTTTGGCCAGCCAGCCGCCCAGAATCATGCCGCTTATGACTTGAATGACAAAAGTCAGAATCAGGGTTTCTGTCGTATAGTAGGCAAATCCGTTCGCGATCAGGCTGTAGGTCATGCTGCCGACAGCTGCAAGTGCACCGGACAGCATCAGGGTAAACAGGTTGTAGCGCTTATAGCGAAATATCGCAAACGCGATTTCCGCACCGGCCCCTTGAAAAACGCCGATCAGCAATGCGGACAAGCCGAAATGACTGCCTGTCAACAGCTCAACCGAGGCCGCGGCCGTTTCGGCAATCAGCGCCGCCCCGGGCTTGCGGATGATATAGGCAACAATCGGGCTTGCAATCACCCAAATGCCGAACATAAAGTTGGCGCCGACAGGTCCGACAATGGCCGAGATCGGCAGCCACAGCGTTGACCAGCCCAAATAAATGACACCGCACGCAACGGACAAAATCACCATCATCACGACTTCTTTTATATTCCAATTCATCGAGTCACCGCCTCCATTTCAACCGGCCAGTCTTCCACTGTATAGGCCATTTCCCAAAAACCGTATTCCAGCTGGCAGCTTTGCAAAAAGAGCTCTTTCATTTTCTTCTTCTCTGCTGCGCCCGCTTCTTTCGCCCATTCATCCAAACGGGCGCAGAACTTCGTGGTGATGGAGACGGTTCTGCCCCCGTAAAAATGGATCCAGTCATAGAACGGATGTGACGAATCAGGCTGTACTTCTTCAAGGAGCTTTTTGCCGATTTCCCAATATGTCCATGGACAAGGCAGCAAGACAGCTAAAATCTCTCCAAGCGTCCCTTCGTGCGCCGCCGTCAGCATGTGGCGGATATAATGATGGGCGGACGGGGCCAATGGATAGCCCTGCAGAGATTCATAGTCTGCGCCCGCAGCCCGGCACAGATTATGATGCGGGTGTACTTCGCTGTTTAAAACAAAGGAAATCTGCTGATGAAACATCTCCATATCTTGGCGGTTATCACACTTGGAAATGGCGATTCCATAGATTTGGATAAAGGAATTCAAATACTCGACATCTTGTTTCACATAATGGATCAGCTGTTCCTTTTCCAGGCGGCCTGCAGCCAGTCCCTGAACAAACGGGTGCTGAAAAATCGCTTCAAAAATGGGGTCTGCCTCTCGGCGAAGTTGTGCTGAAAAACTCATGACAGAAAGCCTCCTTCATCGATTTTAAAAGGAAGGCACAGGGGGATGTAAGAGCGGCTGTTATGCAAAAAAGCCGCCCCGACATGGAGCGGCTTTGACATAATCACATCAAAAAGAAACCGACTCCACTTCCCTACGCTAGTATGAACTAGATCAGGTTCAAAGGGTCCAAGATCACTTCTTGTCTCAGCCAGCATGTGGCTCCCCTAGTGGACTTCCTATTAACATTAACTTTTACTCTACACATCAATGGCCTTGATGTCAACCTGCGCCGCGTCAATTGTAAAGATGATGAACACCATTTTAAAACATTTATAGAAAAATATTAATTTTCTGAAACTTTTTCTTGCGGTCATCCGTCTAATATATAGAAGTCAAAACCATTTGGAGGGGATATTGATGATGATGTTGATCTTGATTTTGACGATGACCGGATATTTGTTTTACTCTTTCAGCAAAGACAACCGGCCGGCCAAAAGAAGACAAAAACCTCGGCAGCCTAAACTGACTGTGCTTCGGGAACGTCCTTTGACAGCCCCTTCCAATGATGCCAACTGTTAATTGAACATGAATAATCAAAACAGCCGCCCGCAAGGCGGCTGTTTCGTTGTGTTACGGCTGAAACTGCTCCGCTTCGGTTGACCCTTTCAGCGCTGTTGTAGAGGATGTGCCGCCTGAGACGACCTGTGCCACCTCATCAAAATAGCTTGTTCCGACCTCACGCTGGTGCCGTGTCGCAGTATAGCCGTATTTTTCACTGGCGAACTCAGCCTGCTGCAGCTCGGAATACGCCGCCATTCCGCGGTTCTTATACTGGCGGGCCAGCTCAAACATGCCGTGGTTCAATGCATGGAAACCGGCAAGTGTTACAAATTGGAACTTATACCCCATTTCACCGAGTTCTTTTTGGAAATTCAAGATGCTGGCATCATCCAGTTTGGCCTTCCAGTTGAACGAAGGAGAGCAGTTATATGCGAGAAGTTTCCCCGGGAATTTTTCATGAATCGCCTGCCTAAACCTGCGCGCTTCCTCAATGTTCGGTTCAGATGTCTCACACCAGATCAAGTCGGCGTATGGCGCATAGGCCAGGCCTCTGGCAATCGCCTGGTCAAGGCCCGATTTCGTCTTATAAAACCCTTCTGAGGTGCGTTCACCCGTTAAAAACGGCGCATCATACGGATCAATATCACTTGTGATGAGATCGGCCGCATTGGCGTCCGTCCGTGCGATCAGAATGGTCGGCACGCCCATGACGTCTGCGGCAAAGCGCGCGGCAATCAGATTGCGAACCGCCGTCTGTGTCGGCAGCAAAACTTTGCCCCCCAAATGGCCGCATTTTTTTTCGGAGGAAAGCTGGTCTTCAAAATGAACCCCTGCGGCGCCCGCCTCAATCATGCTTTTCATCAGTTCGAACACATTGAGCTGTCCGCCGAAGCCGGCTTCGGCATCGGCTACGATCGGCGCATACCAATCGATATCTTCTTTCCCTTCCATATAATGAATCTGGTCGGCACGCTGAAGAGCGCGATTGATTCTTTTCACGACATCCGGAACACTGTTGGCCGGGTACAGGCTTTGATCGGGATACATGCTTCCAGAGAGATTGGCATCGGCGGCCACCTGCCAGCCGCTTAAATAAACCGCTTTCAACCCAGCCCTTACTTGCTGCATCGCCTGATTTCCGGTTAGAGCCCCGAGCGCCGGGACGAAGTCTTCTGTATGCAATAGCTTCCACAGCTTTTCCGCGCCCCGCCTTGCGATTGTATATTCCACCTCAAGCGAGCCCCTCAGGCGGATTACGTCTGATGCCTTATACGGCCTATTGATTCCGTCCCAGCGTTTATCCTTCTCCCAGCTTTCCTCCATTTGCCTTGCCTTTTCTGACATCATCTTCATATTCCTCCCCATTTATATTTTTTCATAAGCGGGAATCGTGAGAAATTCCGCAAATTCATCATCCAAAATCAGTTGTTCAAACACCTGTCCGGCCTCTTCGAAGCGGTCGCGCTGATATTGTTCCTTCCCGACTTCACCGATGATTTTCTGCATTTCTTCCTCTTTCATCGCTTTCACCATCTCAGCCGTCACTTTCCTGCCGTCATCAAGAATCCCCTTTGGATGGCGAATCCATTGCCATAGCTGCGCTCTTGAGATTTCCGCTGTTGCCGCATCCTCCATTAAGTGGTCAATCGGTGCAGCGCCTCTTCCCGACAGCCAGGAAGCGATGTAGCGGATGCCGGCGCTGATATTGGTGCGGACACCTTCCTCTGTAATCCGACCCTTCGGCACTTCAAGCAAATCCGTCGCTTTAATCTTGATATCATCCCGTTCTCTATGAATCTGGTTGGCTGTCGGCATATGCTCATTAAATACATCAAGGGCTGTTTGAATCATGCCGGGGTGTGCGATCCATGTACCGTCATGGCCGTCTTTTGCTTCACGCTCCTTGTCTTCGCGGATTTTGGCGAAAGCGGCCTCATTGATTTCCGGCTGGTCTTTCGCGGGAATCTGTGCGGCCATCCCTCCGATGGCGTGGACCCGCCGTTTATGGCACGTTTTGATGGCGAGCAGCGAGTAGGCTCTCATGTTGGGAACGGTCATCGTCACCGCCGAACGATCCGGAAGAATGACCTCATCACGGTTCTTGAATTTCTTAATGAAGCTGAAGATGTAATCCCAGCGGCCGCAGTTGAGACCTGCCGAGTGTTCCTTTAATTCGTACAATATTTCATCCATTTCAAAAGCCGCCAAAATCGTTTCGATTAAGACCGTCGCTTTAATCGTCCCCTGCGGAATGCGCAAGTCGTTTTGCGCATAGACAAACACGTCGTTCCAAAGCCTTGCTTCCAGATGGTTTTCGATTTTCGGGAGGTAGAAATAAGGGCCGCTTCCTTTTTTGATCAAAGCTTTGGCGTTATGAAAGAAATAAAGGCCAAAATCGAACAGGCTCGCTGACACAGGCTTGCCGTCGGCCAACACGTGTTTCTCCTCCAAATGCCACCCCCGCGGCCTGACCATGATCACAGCCGGATTCTCCTTCAGCCGATAGTGTTTTCCGGCATCATTCGTAAACGAAATCGTCCCCCTGACCGCGTCTCTCAAATTGATTTGGCCTTCAATACAATTTTTCCAAGTCGGTGAATTGGCATCTTCAAAATCGGCCATAAACACCTTAGCTCCGGAATTCAAGGCATTGATCACCATTTTTCTATCGACTGGCCCGGTGATTTCAACCCGACGGTCTTCCAAATCCGGCGGCAGCGGTGCGACCGTCCAGTTTTTTTCCCTGATGTATTTCGTCTCTTTTAAAAAATCGGGATTCTTTCCTTGATCAATTTCCGCCTGAACGATTTTCCGCAAATGCAGTAAATCCCGCCTTCTCCCGCCAAAATGGCGTTCAAGCCGCCCGATAAATTGAAGCGCTTCCTTTGTTAACAATTCTTCGTATTGCTGATTCATCGTTCCCGTCACTTTAAGCCCGATCTCTTCGGTTTTCATTTGTTGATCCTACCCCTTTCCCCATTTGTTATAAAACAGCCGCGGTTTATTCGCCCTTTTTGGCAAGACAGCGTTCACATTCCATGAAATAAGATTCAGCCTGCTCCTCTACCTGCTCTCCGCATTCAGGACACGTTTTTTTCGGAAGCGTCCGGAAAAATTCCAGCGGACTTTTCATACTCATTTGCCTCCCTCCTTTTATAAAACAGTTTTATGTTTTTATTTTCTGTTGTAGTACAGTATACAGTGCAAAGATGAAAATGTACACACTTTTTCCAAAATTTTTTTGCCTAAATAAAAAAAGAATGTTCTCTTTTTATTCATAACTTGTTCATATTTATCTTTTAGAATAGGGATCATAAAGAGGTGACATGATGATGAAAATGAAAAAACCCGATTGGATACTTACAGTCATTTTGCTTGCAGCACTTATTCTGAATACATATAACATTTGGCAGGATGATGCCGCCAATCAGTATTACCTGGCGGCGGTGAAAAGCATGACGCAAAGCTTCCACAATTTCTTCTTTGCTTCATTTGACTCTTCCGGCTTTGTATCAGTTGATAAGCCGCCCGTAGTATTATGGATTCAGACCATCTTTGCAAAAGTTTTCGGTGTGCACACCTGGAGCGTCATCCTTCCTCAGGCACTGGCCGGGGCCGGCTCCGTCTATCTGCTTTACAGGCTCATCAAGCCGAGATTCGGCAAGGGCGCGGCCCGCATCTCAGCTCTTGTGATGGCGCTGACGCCGATCGCCGTGGCGGTCAGCCGGACGAACAACATCGACAGCATGCTTGTATTCACATTGCTTCTCGGCACATGCTGCCTGATGAAGGCGGTCAAACAAGGGAAGCTCATCTGGCTTCTCACCGCATTCGGAATCATCGGTCTCGGATTCAATATGAAAATGCTTCAGGCCTTAATGGTGCTCCCGGCCTTTCTATTGTTTTATCTCATCGCGGCAAAGGCCAAATGGAAGAAAAAAATGGTATCGGCTGTACTGTCGCTCATTGTGCTCACAGGCATTTCGCTTTCATGGGCGCTTGTCGTCGACTACACATCGTCTGACAGCCGTCCGTATGTCGGAAGCAGCCAAACCAATTCCGTTCTTGAACTGGCATTCGGCTACAACGGTACGGAGCGCCTGCTCGGGCAAACGACAGGTAATGCGCGCGGAGACATGAACGGCTTGCAGCAGCCGACACAGAATGGAAATAACTCATCTGACGGCGGGCCAAATGGCGGCATGCAGCCGCCGGGCGGCAAAAGCTTTTCTGACGACAATTCCCAAGCACAGGATGGAAATACGGCAAACGGCAGCTCTAATGGCCAAAACGGCAACATGCCGGGCGGCGGGCAGCAGCCCGACGGCGGAGGACAAGGCGGGCCTGGCGGTGGAAACGGAGGTCCCGGAGGGGGCAATGGCGGAGGACAGAGCATGAACATGTTCGGCATCGGATCAGCCGGCCCATTCAGACTGTTCCAGTCGGCGCTATCCGGGCAGATCAGCTGGATGCTTCCATTCGCACTGTTCGGCCTGCTCGGAGCGTTCATCAGCTGGTTCCGCGACCGCCGCGAAAAAGCGGGTGAAATGAAGGAAACCCTTTTCTGGGCAGCATGGCTCTTCCCTGTCGCCGGATTTTTCAGTATCGCAGGATTCTTCCACCATTACTACTTGATCATGCTGGCACCGCCGATCGCCGCACTGTCCGGAATCGGATGGTACGCGATGTACGGGTTGTACAAAAGTCAAAAGGACTGGGCAAGCTATCTGCTGCCGGCAGCCGTTCTGACGACGGCCGCATTCCAAGTCTATATTTTAAGCGGCTATACTGAGCAAATCGGCACCCTCTGGATGTATGTCCTGGGGATCTTGGGACTGGGCCTTACCATCGCCCTTCTCATCCTCAAGCGAAGCCATCCATTCGGCAAGCAGCTGACGATCATCAGTTTGCTGATCCTTCTTCTGACACCTGTCTATTGGTCAGCGACACCGCTTCTATACAGCGGCAACAGCGTCCTTCCTGAATCAGGACCGCAGCTGCAAAGCTCAATGGGCGGAAGCGGAATGTTCAGCTCAGAAGTGGATGAAGGGCTGCTCTCATATCTTCGGGAACATAACACGGGCGAAGAGTATTTATTCGCTACCTTGACGACAGTGACCGCAGCGCCGTATATCATCAATGCCGACGAAAACGTGATGGCGCTCGGCGGCTTCAACGGCACAGATCCGATCCTTTCGGTCAGCGAGCTGAAAAAACTCGTCCAAGAAGGAAAAGTGAAATACTTCCTGATCACAAGCGACAACTCAGGAAACAGTGAGCTTGTCTCCTGGATCAAAGAAAACGGCACGAACATTTCATCTGACGAATACAGCAGCACCGCAAACACGGACAGCACCGCACAACAGGGCATGAGGGGCGGCCCGGGCGGCGGACAGCAGCAGACGCTCTATAAGGTGGAGCTGTCGACATAACAAAATGCCCGCCGGATGAATCCGGCGGGCTTTTGTTTTACATCCTACAGCGCCGACTTAATAACCTTTCGATAATAAAGTACCGACAACAGACCGAAAATAGAATACAAAGCGGTATACAACACCATCACGATAATCATCGGCGTCCACAGCTCTGCCCCGAACAAGAACCATCCGGACTTGACGGCAAAGTAGCTGTGAAAAAGACCAATGACCAACGGAATGCCGAAGTTGTAGATTTGCTTGATCTGTATGCCCTTCAGCAAGTCCCCCCTTGTAAAACCGAGTTTTCTCAGTATCGTGTAATTCGGTTTCTCATCTTCGCTTTCATCCATTTGTTTAAAATAAAGGATGCATCCAGATGTGATCAAGAACGTCAGTCCTAAAAAGCCGACGATAAACATGAAAAGGCCGTAAATCGCTTTTTGAGACGTGCGTTCATCGAGGAGCGACAAATGCCGATCGCTTTGATTCACTTTTGCAAACAGCTTATTTGCCTGCTGCAGCTGATCTTCATTTTTCAGATTGATCCCGATAAATAAACTCGGTTCTTGCTGTAAGTTTGGATCTTTATTATCGTTTAGACGTTGAAACAGCGCATCATCGACAACCACAGCAGGCAATCCTCCACTGGTGAACTCATAGGATAAGAGAAATTCCTTCCTTATCCCTACAAAGTTTAACGATGCCGTCTCCTGTCTGCTCTTGACTTGAATGGTGCCGGAATCTTTAAAAACCATCATGGTTTGCAAAAGATCATTATATCCGGATAAAATCACGTCTCCCTTCGGTATATCAATCCCGTTAATCTCTTGATCGCTGACAACAGGAAGGGAGAGGTTACGCGGGTCCCCAGCCATATCTTCAGGATCTCCCTCTAAAACCTGTTCCAGATTGAAGGACGCTTGCAGAACATGGATTTCTTCTTTGCTATAAGAAATGCCATTTTCGTCTAAGAGCCCCGCAAACCGCTTGGCATCCTTCTGACTGGTCATGGCAAAATCAGCCGCCACACTTTGTTCAGCCACTTTCTCTACGGAATAGTACGCAATATAGCATAGGGACAATAAACTGATCGCCAGCGCCGAAACAGCTGTGATAATCGTTAATAACAGCGCGTTTGATTTCATTCGAAACATAATCGACGACAAGGATAACACTTCGTAAACATTTAAGTAGCCTCCCTTGCTTTTGCGAATGATGTTGGAGACAAAGCTGACTGAACCTTTATAAAACAGGTACGTGCCGATCATGACAGACCCGAGAATCAAGCTCATCGCATAGAACAATTCGTTTATGGTCTTGAATTTTCCGCCAAACAGCTCGGTGGAAATGTAATACCCCGACAAAATGAACACGATCCCCATTAAACCGATGATCATTTGGAAAACGGATATTCGTTTGACTTGATCCTCTGTAGATGAAGCTGCCTTAAACAAAGATAAAATGCTTTGCTTTTTGATAAACGCGTAGTTCATCATCATCACCAAAAGGTAGATTCCGCAGAAGACAATGATGGTTTGGATTAATGCTTCCCAGGAAAAATTCAGTTTAGCTTTCGCTTGAACATCGACAATTTTGAACAAAATCATCAGCACGAGTTTTGATATCGAAAACCCGGCAAATACACCGATGACTAAAGAGCCAAAATACAGCATGACATTTTCCGCGCTCAGGATGCGGAAGATTTTTTGCTTCCTCATGCCGATTAATTGAAACAGGCCGATTTCTTGGCTCCGCCTCTTGATAAAAATCGTATTGGCGTAGAGAATAAAAACCGCTACAACGGCCACGAGCAAAATAGAGGCTGTTTTTAATGCAGCCGCGCCTTTGATCGAAGATTTCACTTCATTGATTGAAGGATCATACTGAAGCGTGACAAATGAGAAATAAAGCGCCACGCTGAAGACTAGCGCAAACACATAGAGGTAATAGTTCCTGATGTTTTTTCTTAAGTTTCGAAAGATCAGCTGATGAATGCTCATGCTAAAACCCCGCCTAACACACCCTGCGTCTTCATGATATCCTCGAAGAACATCTGCCTGTCCTGGCCGCCTTTATTGAGCTGCGAATACATTTGGCCGTCCTTTATAAAAACAACCCTGCTGCAGAAGCTGGCGGCGACGGGGTCGTGGGTGACCATAACGATCGTAGCATGACGCTTTTGATTTAATCGGCTCAGCTTGTTTAATAAGTCTGATGCGGATTTTGAATCAAGCGCACCTGTCGGTTCATCTGCGAAAATAATGTCCGGTTCATGAATAAATGCCCTCGCGGCTGAAGTCCGCTGTTTTTGGCCGCCGGAAATTTCATTCGGATATTTATTTTTCAGCTCGTAGATGCCCAGTTCATTCGCCACTTCCTCAAACTTTTGATTGGCTTCTTTTTTAGACATCTTCGTAATCGACAACGGCAGCAGAATATTTTCTTTCACCGTCAGCGTGTCTAATAAGTTGTATTCTTGAAAGATAAATCCGAGATGCTGCTTCCGGAATTCAGCGAGCTGTTTTTCCTTCATACCGGTCATCTCAACCTGGTTGATCGCAATCGTTCCGTCGCTTACCTGATCAATGGAAGACAGCACATTCAGCAATGTTGTTTTACCCGAACCAGAAGGCCCCATAATGCCGACAAATTCACCCTTTTCGATATTGAGGTCGATTCCCTTTAATACTTCTTGTTTATTGAATTTATTTCCGTAGCTTTTTCGAATTTTATTCGCTTCTAATATCATCATGTCGCAAAACTCCTTTTTGTTGGATCATTTTCATTATAAAAAGGCGGACAGCCGTTTTCCTTCGATTTACCTAACAAAAAAGAAAAGCATGTGACATTATTGTCACATGCCTATGACACGCACAAATTCATTTCGTTTCGGAAAAATTAATGTAAAGGTTGCACCCGCTCCTGGTTTTGAGTCGATTTCAATATCGATCAGCAGCGACTTGGCCGCTTTTTTTGCTAAATAAAGCCCCATTCCGGTAGATGCTTGATCATGGTGCTCCATTGTTGATGTAAACCCTTTGTCAAACACGCGCGGTATATCTTTAGGATCAATGCCCCGCCCAAAGTCTTTTACTTCGAGATGCACACGTCCGTCCACTTCATAGCTTTTCACGATAATATCGGACGCTTCACTGTATTTCACTGCGTTGGTCAATAGCTGCCGAATGATAAAAGCCAGCCATTTCGAATCGCTGAGCACTTCCCCCGCCTCAAGCTGTATCTCAAACCCGATCCCTTTTTGAATGCACCAGGATTGTAAATCTTTTATTTCTTTAAATATCAATGATTTCAGTTCAAGGACTTCCGGTGAAAAGTCATTTTCGATAAAGGATATCCTTTTTTGATGAAGCTGCCGGTCGAGAAGCAGGTGAACGCGCAGCCATTCATACGAGAGCCTCGACTTTAGCGGTTCGTCTTCAATTGTCTCAATGATCAAATGCATCGCGGAAAGCGGCGTTTTGACCTCGTGGATCCACGCCATCAGTTCATCCTTTTCATTGTCAAGCGCCAAGCGGTGACGCTTCGCCTCTTGCTTCAATTTCTCCGTCTGTCCGGTAATATTTCTTTCAACAAGCATTTCAAACGGTGTTTCCGCTTCATGAATATTTGTCACATCAAGATTGTTTTCCCATGCATCAAGGCTTTTGTAAAATTTGCTTTCCTTCCGAAAGCGGACAAAGATAAAAATCATCAATATCAAAAGCGATAAATAGACGATGTAAAGGATCGGCGTCAATGGGATGGACGTATCGACAAAAGCGATCAACACAATCAGAAGCTGCTGACATAAAAATATGGCGATCCAGCTTCGCCTTTCAGTTAAAAATGCTTTGAGCATCATCGTGATCCTTCTTCTTTCGCCATATAGCCTTGGCCGACTTTCGTCTCGATAGATTGTCCCAGGTTCAAGGCATCCAGTTTTTTTCTCAGCCGGTTCACATTGACCGTCAGCGTATTATCGCTGACAAAACGCTCATCGTTCCACAAGCTTCTGATCAGCTCTTCCCGGCTGACAATTTTATTTTTTTGGTCTATCAGCTGCTTCAATATAAACATTTCATTCTTCGTCAGTTCTATCGCTCCTTTTTCATTGCTGACGCGATTTTGTTCAACGTCAATGGTCGCTCCACACCACGTTTTCAGGATGTGAGGCTCTGTATTATAGTCATACACGCGACGGAAAATCGCTTGGATTTTGGCGATCAGGACATCAAAATGAAACGGTTTTTGTATAAAATCATCCGCTCCCAGCTTCATGGACATGACCATATCAGCAGGATGGTCGCGCGAGGATAAAAAAAGAATCGGAACATTTGAACGGGAACGGATCAACCGGCACCAATGAAACCCGTCAAATTTAGGGAGCTGAATATCGATGATGACGCAGTCTGGTTTGACCGCCGCAAATTCCTGCGTCACTTCGCTGAAATCGCTGATGCCGTACACATCATAGGACCAGCCGGATAAGCGTTCTTTTATTTCTTGAAACAGCGATTCATCATCTTCAATCAGCAACAGTTTAAACATGGACCTCACCGCGCTTTTCTTTTTTATGTCAAGTGTATAGCAAATTGTTTTCACATGCTACAGAGAAGGGACAGAATCAAAAAAAGCTGCTCCCCCAAAGGGAACAGCTCAATCTTATAAACTCCCGCCATTCGTTTCAATCACATTCTTATACCAGTAAAAGCTCTTCTTCTTCGTTCTCTTCAGCGTCCCTTTTCCTTCATTGTCCCGGTCGACATAAATATAGCCGTAGCGTTTTTTCATTTCCGCAGTGGAGGCACTGACCAGGTCGATCGGACCCCATGATGTGTAGCCGATGAGGTCGACGCCGTCTGCGATCGCTTCCCTTACTTCTTTTAGATGATCGCGCAAATAATTGATTCTGTAATCATCCTGGATCGAGCCATCCTCTTCGACGACATCGACTGCGCCCAGTCCATTTTCAACAATGAAGAGCGGCTTTTGATAACGGTCATACAGGGTGTTCAAGGTAATCCGCAGCCCTTTGGGGTCAATCTGCCAGCCCCATTCAGATGACTCTAGGTATGGATTTTTGACGCCGCCGAGCAAGTTGCCGTCTGTTTTGGCAAGTTCCTCATCCGTGCTGGCGACCATTGACATGTAATAGCTGAAGCCAATGTAATCGACCGTGTTTTCTTTTAGAATGTCTTCATCACCTTCGGCCATTTCAATCGTAATACCGTTTTCCTTCAAGAAGCGCTTCATATAACCCGGATATGCCCCTCGCGCCTGAACGTCAGAGAAAAACAGCGCTTTTCTCTCATTCTCCATTGCAGCAAGCACATCTTCCGGATTCGGTGTCATCGGATATGTCGTCGTGGCGGCGATCATGCAGCCGATTTTGGCGTCCGGAATCATTTCTCTGCCCGCTTTTACCGCAAGGGCGCTGGCGACAAATAAATGATGCGCCGCTTGGTACATCGCATTTAATTTGTTTTCACCCTCTTCAAACACGAGGCCTCCGCCTGTAAACGGCGCGTGCAGGACCATGTTGATTTCATTGAAGGTCATCCAGTATTTCACTTTGTCTTTGTAGCGGTTGAAGACTGTTCTCGCATAACGCTCATAAAACGCGATGACTTTCCGGTTTTTCCAGCCGCCGTAGTTTTTAATCAGACCGAGCGGCATTTCGTAGTGGGAGATGGTGACGACAGGCTCGATATTGTATTTGAGCAGCTCATCAAACAATTGATCGTAAAATTTGAGACCTTCCTCATTCGGTTCGCTTTCATCACCGTTTGGAAAAATCCGCGTCCAGGCAATCGATGTCCGAAACGCTTTAAAGCCCATTTCGGCGAATAAAGCGATGTCTTCTTTGTAGCGGTGGTAGAAATCAATGCCTTCGTGATACAAGTTCAATGACTCCATTGATTCATCAAAAGGATACATCACCCCGTTCGGCGACACATCAGCCGTAGAAAGCCCCTTCCCGCCGACATTGTAGGCACCTTCCACCTGGTTTGCGGCAACCGCACCGCCCCATAGGAATCCATCAGGAAATCTTTTGGCATTTTCACTCATACGATTTCACCTCAAAATGATTTTTTTGTCCCCCTCCCGATGGGGAGAGGGGTGATCTTTATATTTACGACAGCTCGATAAGCGCTTCCAAAGGATCCACGCTTTCCGCTGTTTTGACCGGCTTGATTGATTGATACCGGTCCGTATTTGTGACAATGACGGGGGTTATCAGCTGGAAGCCCTTTTTCTCGATCGCCTCCATGTCAAATGAGGCAAGCCTGTCGCCCGGTGCGACAACATCTCCGGCATTCACATGTACGGTAAAATGTTCACCGTTCAATTTCACTGTGTCGATCCCGATATGGATAATAATCTCAGCTCCATGATCACTCGTGATACCGAGCGCATGCTTTGTTTGAAAAACCGTTGTAACCGTGCCGGATACCGGGGATACGACTTCGCCTTCTTCAGGCTCGATGGCTACGCCTTTTCCCATCACTTCTCCGGAAAATGTCGCATCATCTACTTCGCTTAACGCTCTGACTTCTCCTTTCAGCGGGCTTTGAATGATTTCTCCCGCGCCCGCTTCAGATGGAACGGCTTCCGGAGCGTCGGCTTCATCAGACGGAACGTCTTCAAATCCCAATAAGTAAGCGATTGCCGTTGCCGCAAAGAAGGCGATGATGATACCGATCAGCGCCTGTATAAAAGTCGGGCCGATAAACGTCGTAACTCCCGGCAAACCGACGTTTCCGCCAATAATATAGGCGGCTACACCGGTGACGCCGTAGAAAGCACCACCGACAGCGGCGCCAAGAAGCGCGGAAACAAACGGCTTTTTCAGCCTCATATTGACACCGTACATCGCCGGCTCTGTAATTCCCATCAAAGCCGTGATGCTTGTCGTAAGCGACAATGATTTGAATTTCTTATTTCTGGACCGCAGGAAGACGGCAAATGATGCGCCAGCCTGCCCCATATTCGCCAAAAACATCGCAGGTATCAAATAATCGTAGCCGTTTTGCGTAATGTTGTTGAACATAACCGGAATGAAAGCATAGTGCATTCCTGTCATGACGATCAAAGAAAACGTTCCGGCTAAAAGAATCATCGTGATTAAACCGGCATTTTCAAATAAACCGTTCACACCGATTGACAGATAGTTTCCTGCAATCGCACCGAGCGGACCGACCGTAATTAATGTGACAGGCACGACAACCAGCAGCGTCAGCGTCGGTACAAAAATCATCTTCAACGAAGTCGGGGTGACTTTGTCAATCCATTTCTCAACGTAAGATGCAATCCAAATCGCGAGCAGGATCGGAATGACGGTTGACGAATAAGTGGCAGCGGTTACAGGCAATCCGACAAAGGAAATGCTTTTCCCTGAACCGAGAAGCGCTGTCAGATCGGGATGCAGAATCGCCGCCCCGATCGCGGCCGCAACATAAGGGTTGCTGCCGAATTTTCGTGCGGCGCTGACCGCCAGCAAAATCGGCAGGAAGTAAAATGCTCCGTCGCCGATGGCAGATAAAATGGTGTGGACCTGACTATTTTCGCTCATCCAGCCGAACGTGACGGCGATCGCAATGATCCCCTTGATCATACCCGCTCCGGCGATCGCCGGGAGAATCGGCGTAAATACGCCCGAGATCACATCAAAGATGGCGGACAGCACATTTTTCTTTTTGCCGGTTTGCTGCATGCTTGCTTTTTCATCGCTGAGCCCGCTGTTGGCAATGATCGCTTTATACACGTTCGGCACATCATTTCCAATGATGATCTGAAATTGCTCACCGCTGATGTTCGTGCCCATCACGGCAGGCATTTTTTCCAGTTGGGCCCGGTCTGCCTTCGTGTTGTCATAAAGGTTGAAACGCAGTCTTGTCATGCAGTGAATCACGCTCTGGACGTTCTCTTCACCGCCGACGAGTTGTAAAATGTCTTTTGATACTTTATTATAATCCATATGAGTACCTCCTCTTTGGGGGAATCTGCCGGACTGAAGGTGGCCGCCTTCACCCGGCTTTTTTTATTGCATTTCTTTTTTAAGATTTTAATAGCTTCGCCTCACCTCCTTATTTCAGGCACAAAAAAAACCTAAATTACGCCGCCATTTTCGGGACAATATCCCAAAAATGATGCGCAACTTAGGTTTTGCCTGCATAGCAGTAACAATCCTTAGGAACTTGGTGATATTAGTTTGTAACTATACTTTAGCACCTGGGTTTGTTTATGTCAACGCTTTCATTACGTATGATTCATAAAAAGTGTAATTAACTGCTTTGATCTCACTGTGTGGCAGCTCTCCAGTTTATTTCCTGCCCTTAGATTCAAGGGTTCCCAAAGTATTGGCATTTCCTTAAAGGTAGATTGAAAGAATCAGGAATAATCGAATCAAAAAGTCCCGGATATTTTGTTAAATAAGGATATTTATTCAAAAAATATTAAATTATCCTTGAAAATGGGTTTCTTCAGTAATACAATGGAAATGTCAGCAAATTCAAATCTTTCCAACTATTATTGTGAAAGGCGGTGATACTATGAATTTTGAAGAATATAAAGTTAGCGCTTCAAATATCCAGCTAAATGGAAAAGTTGTCATTAGTATTTATAAGTAATAGAGAGAATACTTAAAGATTGAAGGAGCTGACACTATATACAAGAGCCATACATTTTGTACGGCTCTTGTAGTCGATCATTTTTATTGAAAAGAAGGAGCCAAATTAATGAAGTACTACTTAAAAAAAGGAATGTTTTGGACTAAAAAAGAGAATGAAATCATCGTTTATTACACAAATTCCAGTTTAAGAAAAGGGATTCGTTCTTCCGATAATGAAAAGCTGTTCCAGCTTCTCACAATATTATCAGAACCAAAAACATACTCTGAATTGGTTGAAGCAGCCCCATTTGAAAAAAAAGAAAATTTAGATGCCACTCTTTCTTATTTATTATCAAAAGGATATATTGCCGTTCAAGAAAGAGACGTTCAGAAAGTTGAAAATCGAGTCCGCAGTTTTGTAGACAGCATCCCAAATGTTTCATATAACGACTACAGCCTTTCCATCGAAAAGACGCATATATGTATCATTGGTACCGGTACCGCGGGAAGTTATATACCCGAATGCTTAATTAAGCTAGGATTAAATAGATTCACTTTGATTGATCCTGATAAAGTAGAGGAAAATAATTTATATGCCCAGAATTTCTCTTTTCGGGATGTCGGAAGATATAAAGTCGAAGTTCTAAAACATAAATACGAAAATGAGTTTAAAACAAGCAACATTACGGCAATTATTCGACAATTGAGCAACTATGAAGATCTTAAGCATGCAGTCGCTCTTGAAGAAATTGATTATCTGGCATTATGCGCAGATAACAACACTTTAATCATAGATGTTTTGGAAAATATATTTTTGGATTTCCCCAACATCAAAATCATTATTAGCGGTTATGCAGTTTTCCAGCAGCATTGTTATTTAATCGATAGAGAAACAAACGCTTCCATTTTAAAAGAGATTAAGCAAAATGTCAGCACGCTAAATGAACTGGATGAAGTCATTGTAGAAAATAGCGGTGTTATATTTGATTCCTTATTTTCAGCCATTTCGATTTCAAAAATCATTTTTGATCATGTATTAAACATAAACTCCCCACAAATTGCCAAAGCGGACTTTCTCAACAACAGGTACTTTATCGGCAATGAGGACGAATACAAAATCCATGAAGAATATGAACACAGATTCACCGATCAAACTGTTTTGTAATGAACCCTAAAAAATAGGTGGGTATTCGAATGATAAGTGTACTAAAGATAAAAAATTTCTTTCTATTATTCAGTGGCAGATTGTTAACGAATTTGGGGGACAGCATCTATAGCGTCGCGGCTATGTGGCTTGTATTTAAATTAACCGGAAGCTCTTTTTACACCGGTCTCGCGGGAATGCTGATCATGCTTCCGGGAATATTTGAGTTTTTAGTTGGGCCCTTAATTGACAGATGGCGTTTAAAATCAATCTTGATTTATACTCAGTGGATTCAGGCTTTTGTTGTCATGGCCGTTCCCCTCTCATACTTTCTCGGTTTTTTAAATGTATGGCTTGTCATTTTTGTCATGCTTATAGCTACTTCTATTGAACAAATCGTCTATCCGGCACAGCAAGCAGCTTTACCGAAGCTATTGAAAAAAGAGGATCTTGTAGCCGGCAACTCTTTGATGACTTTTGCTTATCAGGGAACAGATATTGTTTTGGTTGGATTATCCGGTATGTTAATTGTATACATAGGTGTCATCAATATATATCTGATTGATGTATTGACATTTGTTTTAGCTGCGCTCATCTTTGGGCTCATGAAATTTCCCCTAACTGACACGAACCCTTCATCATTAGAGAGCAAGAAATCTTACTTCAGTGAATTAAAAGAAGGAAAAGATTTCGTTAAAAACTCAATTATTCTTAAAATGTTGATTCCTTTAACAATTATAAACTTCATTTTTGGTATGATTACAGCAATTATGCCTGAGTTTTCAAGCCATATAGGAGGAGAAGCATTTTACGGCTATTTTCTGTGTACAATGTCTATTTCTTTATTGCTGGGTTCGCTATTATCCCAGATTCTAACTAAATTACCTTTAGGATATACGACCATTTCTTGCTTTTTTCTCTCAGCGTTCTTTTGGTTTTGCTCATACTTATCAAGCCATCCTCTCATGATTTTAATCAATTTCGGACTTGCTTTTATTCCCATTGGAATTCATAACGTTATATTAATTTCTACGATTCAATCATTGGTACCTGAAGAGCTTACAGGAAGGGTATTTGCGTTGGTCGGTTCCCTGTCGGCATTGTTTTTACCGATAGGTTCCCTTTTGGGAGGCTTTTTATCAACTCAAATCGAAGTTAAATTAATATATGGATTGGGGAGTTTTGCAATCTTATTTATTGCAGCGTATTGGCTGCTGACTTCAAAATTACGGGCACTGCCTGCACCAGGCGATGTTTCTGAAGATCATCCTCAATTATCTGCTAACCATGAAAACAGTTTCAACTAAATCTAATAGGGGGCACATGTCCCCCCCTATTCAAAATTATCTATAATGTCTTCTTTTCCATCTTTTCCGAACACCAACCGCTCTTTGAGCATATAATGTTCTCCGGCGTTTTTTATAATGCTGCTCGTTTGTTTCATCCTCTTCCGGCTTCTTCTCCTTTTGAAGAATAAATCCCGCGACTAAAAAAGGGATGCCTGAAAGATTTGTGAAGATATTTTTAATCCCCATGGCTAAAATAAAAGCTCCCCAACCAGAAAATGGGTTGTTTCTGATTTTTATATAGGCCGTGATTTCCAGGGCAATAAAAAGAAGCGACTGCGCTAATATCACAATCAGCATGATCAAAATGAAAAGGAGGACTAAATTAAAGAAAGTGCCCGAGTAAACCATCATTTTCAGCATGTCGACGAAAGTCGCAGCCTGCATATATCCGTCTGTGACATTTGGATTCCAAACAGCATAAGAATCAAACTGATGTTTGATATGAAAAAAAGCGAATAAAATGATAAACCAATAAATGATATGTAAGCTGATGCCTAATAAGGTGAGTCTGTTTGCTGCTTTGTTTTGCATGTCGTTCCTTCTTTCTGTCATGATTGAAGAGAATGAACCGCCTCTTCATGGTTTGCCGGAAACGATTTTAATTCGCGCTGATCCAAGTCTTCGTCTAATAAGCAAACCTTTTGAATCTGCCTGTTTTGGTAGTGGTGATAATAATAGCTGCACGTTTCACTGCACATGACCGCCGTGTATTGGGTATAGTCATCTTCACCCTGCTCTGTGATGACAATTCCTTTCGGGATATTCATATTGGAGAGAATATGAAATGCCGCCGATACGCCTTCTGTCTCGCCGGAAACCGGTTTAATGTGTTCTTTCAAATACGCGGCCCTTACAAACCGAGATGGCGGTGTGAAGTCTCCCGGCAGACCCGCTAATCCCGAACCTTGGCCAAAAGCTGACAATGTCAGCTTTCCCACTTTTTTCGCAGTGAATTGGCCCGGGCGCAGCCCGATGTAGTTTCGCAAATTGGTTAAATGCCATGGGAATTCCGGGCTGTTCGTCAGCACGCCAACCGGATTGTCATGAATTTGGATGCCGGCTGCCGTCGGTTCAACAACGATACTGTGGCCGGAACCGTCCGATAATATCCAGTGAAGCGGAGTGACCGTCTTCAGCAAAGCAACCTCTCTCTCCACGATGGCAAGCGAAGCGGCAGCTTTTTTCACTTCTTCCACATCACGGCACTGTGACAGCACCCATGTCACAAATTCATGCGGCGCGATGTTATGATATTGATCCTGCGCCTCTTTTTCATAGACGGCATAACCCGGGAAATAAAGTGCTGCACAAGCCAAGCCTTTTTCATTCACCCCATCGGCGAATAAAGCATTGTTCAGCTTCCTGCCCATGCCGATAAACGCATAGCCTCCCTCATGCTCCTTGCCGTCCGCTTCGCTTTTCCATTTGTAATGCCGCGGATGCAGCAGCACTTCTCCATCTAGCTGAAAAGCAAAATCCATCGTTCTGGCCAACAAATGCTCCTGACTGGCAGTCGCCAGCGTCATACTTGTACACATTGCGCTCCATCCTTTTTGTTTGATATTACACTTAGTGAACAATTCATGTTCATGTTACCGAATTGGAAAAGATTCGTCAAAATGAAAGGGTAATAGAAAAAAGCCGAGATAAAAACCTCGGCTAGTTAATTAAATATATTCCTCTAGCTGTCAAAAAGAAGTATTATCTTTTTTATATTCTAACTTTCTAATTATGTCATAAGTTTTTTGATTGTTGTAAAATAAAATACGATAAGAGTCCCCTCCATAAAAACAAGATTTTTTAATGTTTAATAAAATGTCATCTTCATATTCAGTTACCATATTATCTTCATATATACAATTTTGAACTTTTAAAAAATACTTCATCGCCTTTTCTTCAACCTTTTTGCTTACATGTTCTAATATTAGTTTTGCTATCAGTATTGTTGATATAATAGGAAAGCTTATAAAAGCAATGTATATAGATACTTGTCCAGAAATAAAATGATTGTGGCTCAGCATACTTACCCCTAAGTTTAAAAAATTAAAGATCACTATAATTGAGCTTGCAATATTAAGATAATTGAGATACTGTTTTAAGTTCAATGTTGATTGGAATATAAGGATATAAATCAATAACAAACAACATGATAGAAAGGTAAATATAAGTAACCCCCATAAATCATGTAGTATGTTCAATAGTTTTTTATCATTTATTCTATATAATCCGGTTGGAAATAACCAATATTTCGCTCTTTCTTGAATGGATAAAATCAAACTTATGCTTTGAGTAATTATAGAAATTTTTAATCCCCACTCCAAAAAATAACCGAAAATGATTTCAAATATATTATGTGTTTTTTTGAGGTGAATGCAAAAGGAACCTAGCAGGTAAATAATTAAAATGAATATAGGAAATTGGGCAATATAATCATTGCTATCAAAAAAAAATAGAATAGGTATACTTATTGTCATTAATATTGCTGAAATAATAGCATTTTGAAACTCTTTTAGTCTGTTATGGTAATCTTTTTTATAATCAATGTAATAATAATCAAAAAGTTTATTACTATTATTGTAACATTTAAATAAATATTGAAATCGAAAATAAAGTACACTCACAAAAAATAAAAAAAATATACTGTAAGAAGATACTCTTATTATTTCTTCAATAAAAGAGTTACCTAATTTTCTATCTAAGTATTGAACACAGAAAAAAGGTGTAAAAACCAGATAAAAAAAACCCAAACTTGAAATTTTGATAATTTTATTTATATTATATTTCAAGAAAGTTATTATTTTCTTCATAGATTCTAAACTCCTCTTGCTTCAGACAATGTCTATATGCATGGCAACAGCATTAGATATGTCGGAAATAAATTGAATTTAATAAGAATAACTATGTATTACGTTTTAAATAATTCCCCTTAATTAACTTATTTTAAAGACTTTATCTTTAATTATCGTATAATTCATTTGGTTTTTCCATATAAAAGCCGATCTAAAAAAGCACATACCTTAAATAGGTATATGCTTTTTTGTTATCCTCACTTTATCTAATCTTAATCCTTATTTCCCCAAACCGCATCCCCTTCACGAGACAACGCGCTAAATGTCATTACTTTCCGCCCGGCGCTCGCATCCCACTGCCGCAGAAACACGCCGTCGTATTGTTTTCCGTCGATCTTGAGTTCAATTCGGTTGTGTCCTGTTTTCTTCCATGTTCCCGTCGCCGCGCCAGACACTTTTCCATTCTGATGTAAATGAATGTCCGTTGATTGTTTGATGTCTGCGGAGATGTCTTTGCCGTGCCGCACCAATTCGTAATCGCCAATCACATCCGCTTTTTTCACCTTCCCGGGCTTTTCTCCCGCATAGCGGTGAGGCGCGACGACAGGCCAGCCCTCTTTGTTCATCAGCATTTGATGGACGCGGACTTCATGCTCCTCGCCTCTTTCCGGGAAACGGGTGTGGAAAATCAAGTAGGATTGGCCGCTTTTTTCATCATAGAAAGCGGAATTATGCCCTGGTGAGACATAGCCGCTTTTATTTTCAAACTGAAAGTTCCCCATGAGCTTGACGCCGTAAGGTTCAATGGAACGGTCATCAAAAAGCGTGCCTTCTTTGCCGCGAACATCGATCATCGCATTGCCTTCTGCATCATAGTATGGGCCGTCCGGCTGTTTGGAGCGGGCGACACGGATGTTGTACCCGCCGTCAGCGGCAAGTCCCCCGAAGGACATGTACAGGTAGTAATACTGTGTTTCAGGATTGTAGAGAATGTATGCACCTTCAATCCGGCTGTGGTTGCCGCCAATCAGCTTTTTCCCGTACCCCTGGCCGGGAAGCGGGAGTCCGGTTTTCCGGTCCATTTCTAAAATGAAAATCCCGCCTGAATAGGAGCCGTACACCATCCACAGTTTTCCGTCCCGGTCAAAAAATGTGTGCGGATCGACGACATTCGGATGCTTTGTCGCGTCATAAAGGGTGCCGTCATTGCTGATTCCGTCCATTCCCGACTTTAAAAATATGCCTTTGTTTTTGTACGGGCCTTCGATGTCGTCGGCGACGGCCAGACCGAGGGCCGATCGCGGCGAATCGCCGCGGCAGGCGTTGTAATACATATAAAATTTGCCGTCCTCAAGCTGTGTGACATCCGGCGCCCACAATGTATCGCTTTCCGCCCATTCAAAGGTTTCTTTTAATTCTTCATATACATTCGGAATCAGGGGATTGTTGTTGTTTACACTGGAAGAAATCTGCGTCCATTGCATAAGGTCGTCTGACTTGGCGGAAGCCAAATGCGAGCCGAATACATAGTACGTATCATCGACCTTGATGACGGATGGATCATGAACGGTCACATCGGAAAAAATCGGTTTTTGAAATGTTGCAAATGCAGTGCCTGGCACTAAACAGGCAGTGATGATGAAAGTCAATGCAAGAATCCGAAAGAAACGCTTACTCATCTTCATTTGTTCTCCTCTCTTTTGAAACGCTTTCATTTTTGACAATCCATCATATGCCGCTTATCCGTTGTTTATTACGAACAAAAAGGCTCTCGACAAAGTCGACAGCCTGAAATTAGCTCTTCCTTGCTTTATGCACTTTCAACAATTTCCCTTTGACGGTTGTTTCTTTCATCGCATTTAACACGAGCGGGCCTTTTCCGTTTAATATCTCAACAAATGAACATTGCTCTTGAATCGTGATAATACCGATATCTTCCGCAGACACACCATCGATTTTAGCAATCGTTCCGACGAAATCAACGGCTCTCAATTTCTTCTTCTTTCCCCCATTAAAATAGAGCTTCATGATTGCTTGATTTAACGATTCACTCTTATCTTTTTTAAGCTCGGGTTTTTTATTGATATTCTGTTGAAACGCCGCTTTTGCTTGCGCCACTTCTTTTTTTGACGGAGCCTCGATGACAGGAATGGCTAAACCGATATAGTCTTCAATTTCCGCCACGATGTTCTTTTCAGACGGTGTGGCAAAGGTGACCGCTTTTCCCCGGCTGCCAGCTCGTCCCGTTCTTCCGGTACGGTGCACATAGCTTTCTTTATCTAATGGAAGGTCATAGTTGATCACATGTGTCATGTTCTCAATGTCGATACCCCTTGCCGCCACATCGGTGGCTATCAAATAGCGAAATGCTCCGCGTCTAAAGCGGTTCATCACGGCAAAACGTTCTTCTTGAGACATTCCGCCATGGATTTTCATGCAGGGATAACCTAAACCGGCCAATCGCCGGTGCAATTCGTTCACATGTTCCTGTGTGCGGCAAAACATGATGCAGCTGTCCGGGTTCTCAGTAATTAAAACATCCCGCAAAAGTGAAAACTTGTCATGTTCGTTTACAATGATCAGTGCATGATCAATGTCCGCGGTTGTCATACCGCTTGCTTTGATCTCGATTTTCAAAGGGTTTTTCATATATTGATCGGCAAGGTGCTCCACATCCTCCGGAAAGGTCGCTGAAAACAGCATGGTCAGCCGTTCATCAGGCAGATGACGGATGATCGCTTCAACCTGGTCGATAAATCCCATATTCAGCATTTCATCAGCTTCATCGATGATCAGGTATTGCAGTTTTTCCAGCGGAAGCGTTCCTTTTTCAATGTGCTCTAATAAACGGCCCGGAGTCCCGACAACCACATGGCATTTTTGTTTCAGCTCCGTTTTTTGCCGCTCAAAGGACGATTTTCCGTAAACAGCTGCTGCTTTTATTCTTTTATAGCGGCCGATGTTGATCAAATCCTCTTTTACCTGAGCGGCCAGCTCGCGCGTCGGTGTCAAAACCAGGGCTTGAGGCTTGTTTTCTCCCCAGTCCGACAACTCGCAAACCGGAATTCCAAACGCAGCCGTCTTCCCGCTCCCCGTCTGTGCTTTCACGATCACATCCCGACTTTTAAGCACCGCGGGGATCACTTCGCTCTGCACCGCGGTCGGATGCTTATACCTTAGATGATCGAGGGCTTTCACGATATCTCCGCTTAACCTAAAGCTTTTAAAACTGGTTTTGCTCATAAATGGACTCCTTTTGGTCATATGTTTTCCAGTGAATGATGGCGTATGTATATGAATGTGATTATACGCTAAGGCTCCTTGATTTTAAAAGGCATTAAAAAAGAGGCTGGATAAAAACAACCCCTAAAAATGCAATAACATAAGCTCTACAACAATGGGAGTCCAAACTTAAACAAACTACTTCAGATAATTAAACATGAAATAAATTAATCGATAGAGACGACAACTTTAAGTATTTCTATAAAATAATTGTTTAAAAAATAGAGGCTATTGAAGCTATTGAAAAGATTAATGCTATGATGAAAATAATTCCCATTAAACGCTGCAAAAGAAAAGGAAGACGGGCTAAAACAACCTGAACTTCGTAATTTATTGTCCAAGCAAAAAATAAGAAATATCGTAAAAAATCGTTTATCCACCCACCCGGTTCTTCATATATATTAACTTCATACTGTTTTATTACCCATGTAGGAAATAGCAATGAAAATATTGCCATGATAAAATTGATAGTCAACGACACATACAATAAAGCGCTTGGATATGGAATATGTTCTCTTAAAACAAAACTTAAAAATAAACTTAAAACAATGAATGTAGTAATGCCTACTATTAGATTTGATTTTTTAAATATATTTGTCCTCGGACTAATATATATTTTTTTTGTTTTAAAACCATAAACAAAAGAAAGTAAAATCAAAAAACATTCTGCAAAAAATATAAATAAAAATAACGAAATACCGCTGTCATCTTGATTCCAATATGGAATATTTATCAGTAAAAGTGCCACTAACAACAGGAGTAAAGCATTGCTTCTCAACAAAAAAATACAGCTTTTTTTCATGGAAAACATAAATCCGTTATCCTTTTCTTTTCCTAAAAAGAGAAGAGATATCGCTTTCTAAAGAGGAGATTTTAGCAGCATGGTTGGACATATCATTCACCCCGGTATGAAGATTTCCTCATGAATTAAACTATTGTTTAAAATCCTGTTTGCAAAAATAAACAACTGCGAAAACAAATCCCGTCATAACGGCTAAAATGAAAGATATCCCCAACAAGCCTAAATAACCAAATCCCAGCCCGGCATCTCTTGCAGGATCACCAGTTGCCAACAACATGAGCAAAAAATAAGAGAGAAGTGCATATAAAAAAAAAGATGTGACACCTGTAAGAATAAATATCATCAAACTTGCAAAAGCCGCCGTTAACATAAAATTGTTCCTCCGCCATAAGTCGTTCATAATTTTTAACATTCAGGTTGAAAGACCACTTTTTCGTGAAATTTCCCCTACATTCCGATCTTGCACAAGCTATAAATCGAGACCTTTTTCATAATACAATATGTACCAAAACAGGTAAATAGGAAATAAGGCTTGTCTTGAATGGTTGATCTTGCATCCATTTTTTAGAGTGGGGGGCTGAATAGATAAAAAAACAGCACATCCCCTTAAGGCCTGTGCTGTCCTCATGTTCTTCTATTCGGTAATCACCGTATGCACCAGCTTCGGCGCTTCGGCTTTTGCTGCGATATTAATGTTTTCATACACCTTGGCGATGACGTCATCAACATTTTCGCGGTTGGCGTAAAGTGTGACCAAAGGTTCTCCTTTTTCGACCGTGTCACCGACTTTTTTGCGGAGCATGATGCCGACGGCAAGGTCGATTTGGTCTTCTTTTGTAGCGCGTCCCGCTCCTAAGAGCATGGCTGCGACTCCGATTTGGTCGGCGACGATTTCAGAAACGACACCCGCTTCTTTGGCAGGAACGTCGATTTTGTAGGCGGCTTGCGGAAGCTTCGCCGGGTCATCTGCAACCGAGCTGTCACCGCCTTGGTTTTGCAGGAAGCCTTTAAATTTTTGCAGGGCTTTGCCGTTTTTCATCACTTCCAGCAACTGCTCTCTGGCTTCGTCTAGTGTTTCGGCTTTTTTGGCGAGAACGACCATCTGGCTGCCCAACGTTAAGACAAGCTCGGTTAAGTCGTCCGGTCCTTCTCCCTTTAATGTGTCGATCGCTTCTTTTACTTCAAGTGCGTTTCCGATGGCAAATCCAAGCGGCTGAGACATATCGGAGATGACAGCCATCGTTTGGCGGCCGACATTGTTTCCGATGCGGACCATCGCTTTTGCAAGGTTGACGGCGTCTTCGTCCGTCTTCATGAATGCGCCGGCGCCTGTTTTGACGTCAAGGACGATGGCGTCTGCCCCGGCGGCAATTTTCTTGCTCATGATCGAGCTTGCGATCAGCGGAATTGAATTGACCGTCCCTGTCACATCGCGGAGAGCATACAGTTTTTTATCCGCAGGCGTCAAGTTCCCGCTTTGTCCGATGACGGCGACCTTGTCGCGGTTGACAAGATCAATGAACTCGTCTTTTGAAAGTTCCACGTGAAACCCTTCTACCGCTTCCAGCTTGTCAATTGTCCCGCCTGTATGCCCGAGGCCGCGTCCTGACATTTTGGCTACCGGTACGCCGAGAGCGGCGACAAGCGGTGCGAGCACAAGCGTTGTCGTGTCGCCGACGCCTCCTGTTGAGTGCTTATCGACCTTGATGCCTTCAATGGCGGAGAGGTCGATCGTCTCCCCGGAATTGACCATCGCCATCGTTAAATCGGCGCGCTCTCTGTCTGTCATGTCTTGAAAATAAATGGCCATGGCAAGCGCGCTTGCTTGATAGTCAGGAATGCTTCCATCTGTATAGCCTTTGACGAAGAATTGAATTTCTTCTGTCGTCAATTCTTTGCCGTTTTGTTTTTTAGTGATGATATCGACCATTCTCATTGTGATCACCATTCCTTTACGTCAATGTTTAATAGATCAAACCTACAACAGTAGCTGTTAAGAAACTGACGAGTGTGGCCCCGTACAAAAGCTTCAACCCGAAGCGGGCAACGACATTTCCTTGTTTCTCATTCAGCCCTTTCACAGCGCCGGCAATGATGCCGATGGATGAGAAGTTGGCAAAAGAGACGAGGAATACGGAAACAATCGCTTCCGTGCGGCCGCTGAAATGGAGTCCGCCTTGTGCGAGCGTCTGCATGGCGACAAACTCGTTCGATACCATTTTCGTCGCCATGATGCTTCCGGCATTCACGGCTTCATTCCATGGAATACCCATCAAGAAAGCAAACGGCGCAAACACATATCCGAGCAGTTCTTGGAAAGATATCCCCAGTACGGCATTGAAAATACCGTTGATCATTGCGATGATCGCCACAAAGCCGATCAACATGGCCGCCACGACAACCGCAACTTTAAAGCCGTCCATAATATATTCGCCGAGCATCTCGAAAAAGGATTGCTTTTCCTCTTCCTGCACTTCTACCATATCATGTTCTTGATCCACCTCATAAGGATTTATGATCGAGGCGATGATAAACCCGCCGAACAAGTTTAAAACGAGTGCTGTGACGACATACTCCGGTTTCAGCATCGTCATGTAGGAGCCGACGATAGACATCGATACGGTGGACATCGCTGAAGCGCACAGTGTATAAAGTCTGTGCTTAGGCAGCATGCCCAATTGTTTTTTTAATGAGATGAATACTTCTGATTGGCCTAAAATCGCCGATGCCACGGCATTGTAGGATTCAAGTTTTCCCATCCCGTTGACTTTGCTGAGCGCCAGACCAATATATTTTATTATAAACGGAAGGATTCTCCAATATTGCAGAATTCCAATTAAAGCAGAAATAAATACAATAGGCAGCAGCACGCTCATGAAGAATGTGGACTCATTCACATTCACAAGCCCGCCGAACACAAAGTTCACACCTTCAGCTGCGTATTCAAGCAAATAGCTGAACCCTTTCGCAAATCCGCCGACAAGGTAGTTTCCGACGCCTGTGTTCAACAAGATATATCCTAGTACAAATTGCAGTACGATCATGACGATAACCGGACGATACTTGACTCCTTTTTTCCCGTTGCTGAACAGCCATGCCATACCTAAAATAACAATTAATCCTATGATCCCGATGAGATACTTCATATGTTGATCCTCCCGAGGATGAATTCGCTTACAATCTTTGCGTCAATATACGGGAAGCTAAAGCTTCCCGCTTATCCCGAACTTAATAGTTGTCTCCGCTTTTTCCTTCCGCTCCGCTGACGATGGAAACTCCTGCGCTCGCCCCGATTCGGCTTGCTCCGGCTGAGATCATGTTTTCTACATCCTCTTTAGTGCGAATACCTCCGGATGCTTTCACCCCAATATCAGGTCCGACGGTTTTCCGCATTAAAGCAATGTCTTCCGCTGTCGCACCGCCTGTGGAGAATCCGGTTGAGGTTTTCACAAAATCGGCTCCGGCCGCGACAGCCAAGCGGCATGCGCGTTCTTTTTCTTCATCTGTGAGCAGACATGTTTCAATAATCACTTTGACAAGCGCTTTTCCTGCGGCCGCTTCCACCACTCCGCGGATGTCAGCTTGTACAAAATCATCGTCACCGTCTTTTAACGCGGCAATGTTGATCACCATGTCAACCTCTGTCGCTCCTTTTGCAATCGCGTCTTTTGTCTCGAACGCTTTTGTTTCCGTCGTATTGGCGCCAAGCGGGAAACCGATGACAGTGCAAACGTCAATTTCCGTTCCCGCAAGCTCTTTCGCGGCGAACTCGACCCATGTTGGATTGACGCAGACGGAAGCGAATTGGTACGTTTTCGCTTCTTCGATCAGCTTTTTGATTTCTTCTTTTCGTGTATGCGGTTTCAATGCTGTATGATCAATGATTTTTGCAATCTCCATATACAAGCACTTCCTTTGTTTTAAGATAGTTTCAGCATAACCGATTTCTGAACAAATGTAAATTATGATGTGAACTTTTGTTCACTAGAAAATAAAGTAAAATCCAGGCTGTTCACCTTGGACAATTCAATCTTTTAACAGTTCTTTTGCCGTATGCTGATCGATAATCAGGACATTGGCATATTTCCCATTGAGCGCGCCGTGGATGGCGGCCGTTTTGCGGATGCCGCCGGCAACAAGAATCGACCGTTCTTTCTGCCTGAGATCAGCAAGTTCGACACCGATTGTCCGGGAATTGATCGCATCGCTGCAGATCTTTCCGTCCGCATCAAAAAAGCGCGAGCAAATATCGCCGACTCCGCATGATTTCAAGAGCTCTTTTTCCTGATCATTAAAGTAGCCGAGCCTGAACAAAAGGGCTTCATCCCGAACCGTCCCGACCGTAAAAATGGCGATGTTCGCCTGCCTGCCCATTTCCATGATCCGTTTGATATGCCTGTCCTGCTCAACCATCTGCTTGACCTCGGCGTTGTCAAACACAACCGGCAGCGGAAGGTATCTCGGCATTGTCTGAAAGGCCTCGGCAAACAGCTGAATCGTTTCAGACGAATAGGTATTGACATTCGAGTGGCTGATACCGCCTTTCAGCTGAACGACTTCGACGCCTTTCACCTGCTTGGCGTGGAGATTTTGCGCGATCTGATACATCGTCGTTCCCCAGCTGACGCCGACGATGTCGCCGTCCTTGACGGCTCCATGCATGTATTCGGCGCCGAAGCGGCTCAGATAATGCGTGATGGTCGTATAGTCGGAGGTCGGCGAAAAGACGACGTGCGCTTCAAGCAGCCCGTATTTTTCTTCAAGCATCGCACCGAGCGCATTCATGTCCTCAAACGGATCCATGACGCGAATCTGGACATACCCCTTTTCCTTTGCATACTGAAGCAGCCTCGATACAGTCGGCCTTGAAATCTCAAGCTGCTCGGCGATTTGCTGCTGGCTATAATCCGACTGATAGTAAAGCCTGGCCGCTTCAATGCTCAATTGCTGTTTTTCCTTGTCCATCACGTGCCTCCCCTTTAGAGAACCGTTTTAATCCATATTATATAGGCTGAGGGCCTTTTTCATCCAGATGAACTTTAAATAAAGCTTCCCCTTTTTCCAAACTGCTGTAGCCTAAAATTCAAAAAACTCGCGAATACTAACAGTTGTTTTTTAGCCATTTGTTAAAATTGAATTTAAAAACTCTTTAATTTTATTATTTTCGTCACTCTCAATTGTTTTTAATCTAAGGAGGGGTATATCTGATTTTCTAAGAACTGAATCCTTCAATGAATCTCGTCTAAGTTGCTCCTTATTCGATCTATTGTGATATGCCGAACCGTCTACTTCAATCACTCCTGCAGGTTCATTCCCCATTTTATAATGAATGAGGAAATCACAGCGTGCCGAAGTTTGTATAAACTTTTGCTCTTCCGAACTTAAATGGGATGTCTTCCTGATCAAATCCTTCAAGCGATACTCTCTTTTAAAACTAAATTTTTTATACTTATCTTCCTCGTCAAATATGTCCCTTAACAGACTGGCAATAATCCGTTCAGATTTAAATTTAGAATCACTGTCCTTTAGCTTTCTTTCCCTATCAAGAAGGACTTCAGAAAACTCTTTGTATAATAAATCAAAAACTGAAATAACTTGACTCTCATGATAAAGACTGAACTCAGTATAATATTCCATATAGCGTATTAACTCAGAAATTTCTTTATTGCTCCTTTTGAAAATATCAACATTAGAAACTAAAACAAATCTCTTTTTTGCTCTAGAAACAGCTACATTGATTAAGGCAGCATCGTCCACAAATTCAATATCTTTTTTACTGGCTTTTTTATCAAGAACAGTTGAAAAGATGATTCCGTCACATTCCCGCCCCTGAAACTTATGTACGGTGTTTTTTATAATTTTTTTCTTCATATATTCATTTGCAGCATTGATTTGCCCATTGTATGGCGCAATAAAACCAATGTCTTGATAATCGTTTGAAAAAGTCAAATCTCTTATTGCCTCTTCTTGTAATGACTCTATTTCACGTACATTATAACGTCCTCCGTTCCCATAAAAACGCATATGATTCCCCTTAGCGGTCTTAATAAGAACAATTGATGGCTCACTTTTATCATCAGTTTTAGTTAATGGTATCAGCTCACCATTATAATACCGCTCGTTACAAAACTTAATAATCATCGGATGACATCGATAATGCTCTTTCAACAAAGTAACAGGAATGTTTTTTTAAATACTTCTAAAACCGAGTGAAGCATACTATGTTTTGCATAGTCAAAGCAAGGTTCAATTCCCATCGTTCCGGAAGAGATTTTTTGATCTGGAATATGTGGGAGCTGTTTTGTATCTCCGACAATGATCACATTTTTAGCACAGCTTAATGCAAGAATACCTGGAACCAGCTCTAACTGGGATGCTTCGTCAATGATTAAATAATCAAATAAAAAACCTCTTGGAATTGAATCCATTAAAGAAAAAGCAGTACTTAATACAATTGGAAACCTCTTTTTGAAGATATTAAAATTTGATGAACGTTTATAATTTTTTTGATCAAAATGAAGCAAAAAATCTCTTTTTTGAGCTTGGTGGATTTTACCCTTAAAATATAAAACAGAATGATCCTGAATTCGCTTATTGATTTCTTTAAAGTTTTTTGTCCCCAATGTTTTATTCACTTGCTCAAGTTCACTTTCAAGTTCTATTAATTTTTGATTATAGAATTTATACTGTAGTTCTGTGAGTACTTTCTGCTTTTGCAAACTATCTCCCATCAGTTTGAAATCATATAAACCATAATAAAGTAAATATTTCATCTTTTTAAAAAATGTCATTCTCTTCTCACTATTCATCACCTCATCCACCATAAAATTTAAGATCTTTGAATTATCAAAGCTATAGAACGGGAGCAGTTTAGGGTCTAAACGTTCTTGTGTTCTCATGTGTTCTTTGTAGTACACTCTTTCCGTTTTAAGATCTTTTATCTGTTGTTTTAAAATAGCTTGTCGGTTTTGAAGATGAAAAAGATCTTTAATAAGTGCTGTATCTTCAATAATATTATGTAATAGCTCAGCTTCCTTTTCTGGTTCAATTGACCAATCATTAATATCCTCGGGGACTTGAGATAACTGATTGAAGAATTGTTTCTGATTTTCTTTGTTTCCTAAGGAAGCCATAAGAAAACTGAAACCTGCTTTCTCCAACTTTTCCTTCACATTAGAAACAGCTGCATTATTGTTTGAAACAACGGCTGCTGTTTGACCTTTCATCATGATGTTAGCAATAAGGTTTAAGATCGTTTGTGTTTTACCTGTTCCGGGCGGCCCTTCTATGACACTAATCTGCGAAGAAAAAGCAGACTCTATTGCTTGAATTTGACTTAAATTCAGACCGAATGGAAAAATAATGTTATGAGTTTCTCCAAGAACCTTGCTCTTTTTTTCAAAATACGCATAAAGAGCGCTATCTAATCTGATATTTAACGCTTCAAATTGACGTTTTAGAGGAGGAATATCATTTGGCGTTTTATCTTTTTCTTCAGCCACATATCTAAAATAATCTATATAGCTCTTAAATCGTTCATTACCAGTTTTAACCTTTGTAACATCTTTTAAATGATAAATATAAGATCGTTTACTATTTTTAAAAGTCACAATCGCATACTTTTCACCGTAAACTACTATACTTTCAATTCCCTGTTTGATCTCTTGCTTTAAAAAAACCTGTTCGTTTTCTCCGATTGTTATTTTACGGACAGGTTTGATTCTGCACCTTTCTAAACTCCAGTACTGATATCCTCCTGTTTTTAAAGTCACTTTAATGTAGAGTTCATTATTCTCTTGATGTATAACCAATTTCCAATCTGATATTCGATCTGTCCAATCTTGATGGTCTTTAATTATTGTTGTGGATATCTCCATAAAACCCTCCATCTTTCCCTTTCATTGGTATTCTCTATTATATTATAAATTTAAGTTGAATGATCATAATTTCCCATCAAACTTATTTCTGTAACTTGTTGACTACAGTAAACTTGTACTCTTTATAACTATCAACATACCAATATTATGATAAAATGGATATTGTAGGACGGAGATGATATTGGTGAACGGAGGGTATTAGAGTGGCGGCAAAAATTGCATTCGAAGCAGTGGGAAACAGCTTAAATCAATGGTATGGGCTGATCAGGCAGAATCATATTGCCGAAGCGGCCGCGATGAGGGAAGAAATCAAAAGAACGCTGGAAACGATGGAAGAAAATCAGGATGTGCTTTTGTACTTCAATCTCATTGATTCGCGATTTAAGCTGTTGACTGAACGATACGAGGAATCCGGGACGCTTTTGCAAAACATGAGAAAAACACCGGAAGAAATCGGAACGGACAATATGCTCCAATACTATTTCTACTTTTTCGGCGGTATGTACGAGTTTTATCAAAAAAATTTCACCACTGCCATTAACTTTTACAAAATCGCCGAGCAGTCGCTCCACAAAATCCCTGATGAAATCGAAATAGCCGAATTTCACTATCAACTGTCCATTGCTTACTATGAAATCAGACAAAACTTCTTCTCGATCAATCACGCGGAAAAAGCGCTGGAAAGCTTTTTGGCGATTGAACATTACGAGCACAGGGCCGCCTCCACCCAAATGATCATCGCGGCGAACAAGCTGGATCTATTCAAGTATGAATCGGCTGAAGCGCTGTTTCAAAAAGCGATCAACATGGCGGCGGACACCAAGCAGCTGTATGCAGAGGCCCTTGGATATCATAACCTTGGAATCTGCTATGAAAGACAGGAAAAGCTTGATCCGGCCCTAAAAGCGTTCGCATCAGCCTTCGGCATCTTAGAACAGCTTCACTCCAAACTCTCCACACTCAGAACTTCCTACATGTTGGCAAGGGTTTTATTCAAAAAAGGTCTGATCGAAGAAGCAACAGGATGGTACAAAAAAGCGGCCGGCCTTGCAGCAGAGTTGGATGAAAAAACATATAAAGCCAAGCTTCTGGTGATTCATTCCATTTATAAAGAGCAAGACGAAGCACTGCTCGACAAAGGCTTGGATATGCTTAGAAGCAAGAATCTTTGGTCAGACGCGGCAGACCTGGCCATCAATGCGGCCAGATACTTCAAAAGCAAGAATTGTCTTAATCAAGCGGCAAAGTACTTTGACGAAGGCATTATTGCCTTCGACCACATTCAAACAAGAAAGGAGGAACTTGCCCCATGAAGAAATGGCTTTTAGGCCTGGCGATTGCAGGCGTTGTCATCACTGGCGCTCTCCAATTTGCTCCGCATGGCGATGCCGAATTTGCAGCAGGTGAATTCAAAACAACTGAAAACTGCTGGTTCGGTTAATCCACGAATTGCACCAAACTGTTAAAAACCAGAGAAAGTTGGCGGCCACCCAACTTTCTCTGCCACATTTGACTATCTTTTCACAAAACATTTTCCATATTCAACTAAATCACAATCCACATAAAAGTAGTTTTTAGAGTCTCTCCAAATTTGGACTCTTTTGTGTACTGAGTCATAAACATAATCGTACATGTTTGGATATGCATCCCTGACCCACACGTACTCAGCTGCGCTTGCAGGCAGCGCTGAGAAGAGAATTGCCGCTGTAACAGCAACCGTTCCCACTGACTTTTTGAATTTCCCCATACTCAAACACTTCTTTTTTCATTTTTTTCCTATTAAACATCAAGATGATTAATAGGCTGTTATAAAAATTATGATATTTGTAAAAACTTAAATATAATATGCACTCAAGGAAAATAAAGGGCCCCCCCTTCCTTTTGCCTCTCGTGATGATCTCCTTAATTTTTCGAAAGTCTTCCAAAGAAGATGCCCTCCTTCCCTCACCCCTGGCGCTCCAATTGGTTATTTTTACATTCCCAAATGAAAGGGAAATGATGAGATGATATCTATAGCTAAAAAAATCGAACGGCAGTCTTTAGCCCCTTATAAAAATAGTTCAAAAAGATTAAAAAACCCCTAGCAATCTCCATTTTTTCATTTATAATTAATGAAATATGTCATGGTTTTTCCCAGCAAGCTGGACATTCAGGTGATGTAAAGGAGGGGGGCGCCCCGTGAGGTATGTATTGATCGGTTTCATCTTATGCGCTTTAACCATTGGTCTTTCCATCGGCTTTATCCAAGCCGGAAACAAGCATAGCGCGGAGCAGGACAATGAATCGCGGCAGCCTGCCGAGCATTTCATTTTTCATCATTTAATAAGTGATGAGGGGCTTATGAAAACAAGTCTCTCGGATCAGCCTGTTTACTTATCCGAATCACTCGGCTTGTGGATGGAATTTTTAGTTGACAAAAAGGACGGAACTCATTTTCAAGAGCAATATCAGCACTTGACCGAATCGTTTCTCATGAACAGCGGCCTGGTGACATGGAAAATTGAAAATGGACAAGCGAGCGGGGCGAACGCCCTGATAGATGATCTCAGAATCATGCTGACCCTGGATCAGGCAGCCGATCTGTGGGGAAACCGGAAGTATAAGAAAACAGCACGACAAATCGGCGCTGCTTTAAAAACATACAACATGAACAACGGGATTTTTACCGATTTCTATGACTCTTCTTCCAAAGCGGCGTCAAAGGATATCACCCTTTCGTATATTATGCCTGATGCGTTAGCCGTATTGAAAAAGAATGGAACCATCGATGAAGAGACCGTAGAGCGGAATGTCAATATTCTTTATACCGCTCCTTTGAAAAACGGTTTTTTGCCGAAATTGTACAACACAGAGACAAAGGAATACAGCTATGACAACGAGATTAACCTCATCGATCAGCTGTATGCGGCATGGCATTTGCAGCAGGGGGATCAAAAAGCCGCTGTTTTGGCGGATTGGATCAAACAGGAGTTTCAAGCGAATGGAAAGCTGTATGGACGGTATTGGGCGGATACGAAAAAACCGGCCGTTCAATACGAGTCGCCATCCGTTTACGCTTTGACCATTTTGTTTTTCATAAATCAAGATGAAGACAAAGCCGTGGTCAAAGCGCTTTATGAAAAGATGATCGAGTTTGAAATTCTTGATTCGTCTGAAACGTATTATGGCGGATATATGAGCGGCGATAATACGCACTCTTTTGACAACCTGCTGCCTTTACTGGCGGAAAGGAAGCTTTTTGATGAAAATATCATTCACTGATTTACAGAAAATGTTTGCCTACATGACTGGGCTTGCAGCGGCTCTTTCTCTGTTTATTTATTATGTCTCAGCCGAGCAGTCCGAAGCCGTTTTGATCATTTGTATTTCATTTGCCGTCATCGGAGCGGGAATATGGCTTGGACCGATTTACGCGCTGGCGGGAACCATCGTCGTTTTATTTGTTCTCGGAACCTTAATGATGGTTTTGCAAGCGAGCCAGGCCGCGGTTTTTCCGCCTGAAGAAGGCATGAAAATGCTCGTCGTCTGGGGAATGGCCCTCTTGCTCTTTTCCTTTTTCTCAGGAAGAATTCACGATATTGCAGTTGAACTTCAGCATTCAGTCAAACGACTTCAGTCTGAAATCAAAAGCTTTGTCGCGATTGACAGAGTGACGGGCTTTGATAATAAAGAGAGAATGAAGCTGGAGCTGTCAGAAGAAATGAAGCGCGCGGAGCGGTACGGTAATTCATTTGTTTTCTTGCTGCTGCAGATGCATTATTTCAAAGAGTTTAAATCCTTGTATGGAGAAAAAGAAACCGATCGGCTCTTTCAATTTGTCAGCAGCCAAATCAGATCCTGTGTACGGGAAACGGACAAAAAATTCCGTCCTTCTGAAGAACGATTCGGGATCGTTCTGACCCACACGCCGGCTGAACATATGCCCGCTGTCCTGGCAAAGCTGAAAAAACAACTGGACACGTACCAGCTGCAAAATGGCAAATATATCACCTTAACCTTTCACGTATGTTACTTAACATATCGCAAAGATTTGCAGACGGCGGATCAATTTTTAGAAGAACTGGAGAATGAGATGATGATGAATGAACTGTAAGCGAAGCTTTCTTCTATACGCAGCTGTACTCATACTCTCAGCCGTTTTTTATCGCCCGGACGCGGCGGCAGCGACGCAGGAGAATGGCGGAATTCTCATCATCTATTCGACCTTGGATGGAAAAGAATCGTCAGAAGTGAAAATGCTCGATCTGATCGCAGGTCATTTCTCGTCCCGTGTCACTGTCAAAAAAGATGCTGATGTAAAGCAAACGGATCTCGCAGAGAAAAAGCATATCATCTATTACGGCCAAACCAAAAGAAAGCTGAATAAGCAGCTTGTGTCACAGATCAATGCCTGCGAAACGCCCGTGATTGCGATCGGTTTTAACGCCGGGCAATTCAGCCAATTTTCCGGCCTTTCTTTAACAAACGAAGAAAATGTCTTCCAAGTCCGCAGCACGAGTGAAAACAGTGCGGCCTCATTGAAAAGCGGGCTCAATGTCCTCGGCGTATCAGGTTTGAAGGGGAAAGCATTGTATACATACACATCAGATGATGGGAAGGCACACCCTTTTGTATGGGAAACCGATAAGGCAAATGTGTATATCGGCTTAACCAACCTGTTAAACAACAACCTGCTCTTGGCCAAACAGCTCAGACAAGCATTCGGGATAGCGGCGGGGAACACACTCTTATATTTGCGGCTGGAAGACATCAGCCCGATGTCAGATGAAAAATTGCTGCTGCAGGCGGGTTCTTATCTGCATGAGAGAAACATCCCTTTTATCTTGGCTGTTATTCCGGTTTATTTGAACCCGAAAACAGGCGAAAAGGTCTATCTGTCTGACAAGCCGAAGCTGGTCAAAGCTTTGCGGAAGCTGCAAAGCATGGGAGGCAGTGTGGTTGTTCATGGATATACCCATGCCTACCGCTACGATGAAACCGGGGAAGGCTTCGAATTTTGGGATGCCAAGGCTGATCAGCCGATCACATCGCAAAATGCGGAGGATGACCCGTCCCTCTTAAAAAAAGAAGCGGATTTTCCGAATGAAGCGGCTTATAACCGTTATTTGAAGCCGTTCAGAGAAAATGAAGAGACCTATACGCGACAAAAGCTGACGCACGCTATTGAGGATTTAACCGCGGAAGGGCTGTACCCGCTGGCATTTGAAGCGCCGCATTACACGATGTCAGAGCATGGTTACCAGATCACTTCACAGTATTTCTCAAGCATCATCGGCCAGGTCCAGCTTAGTGATGAAACATGGAAAACCTCCGGTACGGGACCGTTTGTGACGAAGCCAGCCATGCTGCATGGAATGACGCTGTATCCTGAAACTCTGGGCTATGTCGATGCGTCAGATGCGAATCCGCTCGGCAATATCGAAGACCATATCTCGCAAATGATCGATTTTGAAGGCGGAGTAGCCGGAGCATTTTACCACCCCTATCTCGGCATGGAATATTTGCCCGAGCTGGTTGATCAAATGGAACACATTCCGAACAGCGAATGGCTTGATTTAAAGAAAACAAAGCAAACGGTTCAAACAGACAAAGTGACCATTCGCACGAGCGGAGACGGCACCATTCACGTCAATAGCAAGGTGAATGCCATGGAAGAGTTTTTCGACCATCATCAGCAAAGCCCGCTGGAAAAGGCGCTTTGGATTCTCTCAAGCGTCGTGCTCTTATTTGTCGTCATGTTTTTCAGCTACACCCTTTACTTGAGAGCCACATTAAAAAAACGCATCTTTAAGGAGAGAAAAAGCCGTGGGTAATGTTCTGTTCTTTATCTCATTAAGCTTAATATGGGTGATGCTGCTGTACCACATGTTTCTGATGCAGGGCGGATTTCGCCACTACATGACCTACGAGCTGAACATCCCGAAGTGGAAAGAGAACTTGAAAGACCTTCCGAAGGTCAGCGTTCTGATTCCAGCCCACAATGAAGAAGTCGTGATTCGGCAGACGCTGAAAGCGATGGTCAACCTCTATTACCCGAAGGACCGGCTGGAGATCATCGTCATCAACGACAATTCGACCGACCGGACGGGTGACATCGTGGGTGAGTTTTCCAGACAATACGATTTCATTAAAATGGTGGTCACCAAACCGCCGCATGCGGGAAAAGGCAAATCCTCCGCGCTCAATTCCGGGTTTGCCGAATCGAACGGGGATGTCATTTGTGTATATGATGCTGACAACACACCGGAGAAAATGGCTGTTTACTACCTTGTTCTCGGTCTGATGAACGACCGGAAAGCGGGTGCCGTGGTGGGAAAATTCCGCGTCATCAATGCGGCGAAAACATTGCTGACAAAGTTTATTAACATTGAGACCATTTGCTTTCAATGGATGGCGCAGGGCGGAAGATGGAAATGGTTCAAAATCGCCACGATCCCTGGCACCAACTTTGCCATCCGCCGGAGCATTATCGAACAGCTCGGCGGATGGGATGATAATGCGCTGGCCGAAGATACCGAGCTGACGATCCGCGTATACAACCTCGGCTACCACATCCGTTTCTTTCCGGCCGCCGTTACATGGGAACAGGAGCCGGAAACGTGGAAGGTGTGGTGGCGCCAGCGGACAAGATGGGCGCGCGGCAATCAATATGTCGTCCTGAAGTTTTTAGCCCAGTTTTTCAAGCTGAAACGGAAGCGGATTATCTTTGACCTGTTTTATTTCTTCTTTACGTATTTTTTGTTTTTCTTCGGCGTGATCATGTCAAATGCGATTTTTGTTATCAATTTATTTTATGATCTGCATCTCTCGGTTGGTTTTTTGTCAATGATCCTGTGGATTTTGGCTTTCTTCCTCTTCATGACAGAAGTCATGATTACACTGAGCATTGAAAAAACAGAAATGAACAAGCAAAACGTTTTCATCGTTTTTCTGATGTACTTTACATACTCGCAGGCGTGGATCGTCCTTGTGATTTATTCTTTATTCGTAGAAATCAAGCACCGTCTGTTCAAGCAAGAAGTGAAATGGTACAAAACAGAGCGATATAATCAAAAGAAAAGCGGGTGACTTTTTTGAAACATGCATTTATATGTCTCTTAAGTTTCATGCTGGCGGCGATGACCGGACAAGCGGCCTTGGCTAAGGACATCGAAGTAGACGGCTCGATTCTGGGGGAAAACAGCGGCAAACAATCCAAAGAGCAAATGCTCACGAACGATCTCATCACAATGTACGGCGCAAAAGACTCATCAGAGCTGACATATCAAATCCCTGCAGGCGCTTCTTCCCTTCAGCAGCTTTTGCTTGAATATGAGGCGTCAGACCTTTTAATCGCCCCCTCCTCTCTGACGGTTGAGATTGATGGTGAACCGGTTAAAACGGTAAAGCTTGAAGGGGATGCCAAACGGAAGAAATTGAAGCTTTCGCTGAACAAAAGCCAGTCATCTCAAGGCTTCCACAGCTTGTCTTTGAAGTTTTACGGCGTGGTGAAAGAAGGCGTCTGCGTCAGACAGGACTCATCCGGCAACTGGATCAAAATTTATCCGGACAGCCGTCTGACATTGGGAAGCAAAAGCTTGGCAAAAGGGGCCGCACTTGAACATTACCCTTATCCTTTCGCACAAGCAGGAAACACCTCGGAAGAAACCGCAATCGTTATTCCGGATAACCCGAGTTCTGCGGAAATCGAAGCAGCGGTCAAAACGGAAAGCTATCTTAAGACGGTTGATAACAGCATAACCGTTTCATACTTGAACGAATCCGACGTAAAGCAGATCGACAAGCCGACGATTTTGATCGGGGTTCAGCACCATTGGAGCGGCAAGGTGAAAAAGCTTTTGAAACAGGATAACCTTGAAGCGCAAGAAGATCAGCTATTGCTTGCGGAACGGGTCCTTAAAGCAAAGGACAGAGAGCAGCCTGTACTGTTTGTCACCGCCAAATCGGATGACATCCTGTCAGAGAAAATCAGCGTGATCACCGATAAAACGTACACCGGCCAGCTGAGCGGTGAAACACTGGCCATCGGCAAGCTTCAACAGCGGCAAAATCGCGATCGCCATAAGCTGTCACTTGAGGATTTCGGGGCGGGGGATTTGACGATCGGCTCTGATCAAACCTCTTCAGAGCATTATTATTATCCTGCTCCGGCGATTTTGGACAAGACTCAATCTGCAAAGCTGTCGCTTGTATTGAAAAAATCAAAAACGATTGAAAAATCCGCCGATCAAAGCGATATGTCTGCCAAAAAGGCAGAGCTGAAGATCATGATCAATGGACAGCCTCATTCTGTCACGGTTGATGCTTTAGAAAAAGAAGACAAAAACGGCTTTTATCATGTCACACTAAAAGTCGATCCGAAGCTTTTGCAAAAAAACCGCTACATCGATATTCAATTTACCGCATCAGGCTTGAAGGAAAACAATCCATGCTATGCGACGGACGAAGACAAATGGATTTTTATTGATAAAAGCAGCACACTGTCTTATCCTGTCAGAAGCGCGTCAGCCGCTGCCGATTTTCAAGATTGGCCGCTTCCATACGCGGGAAACCAGGACAAAGCAACACTGATCATCCTTCCCGACAGCGCAGATCAGGCGAAGCTTCAAGAACTGTCGCTTGTGACGAATTCCCTCGGCGGTGAAGCAGGTCAGTCATTCACAGTAAGAAAAGCATCTGAAGTGAATGCAAAAGATGCAAAAGGCCGGAACATCATTTTTATCGGAGGCATAGGTCAGTTTGCACTTCTGCAGGAGAAAGCAGCGGAACTGGAAGTACCGGTGACGAAAAGCTCGCTGGACGTATCTTCTTTTCAAATGCTGAATGAAACAAGCAAACGAGTCGCTTTTACCCAGACATCGCTGTGGGATGAAAATTACTCGATGGCGGTTTTCACTCCGCTTCATGGAAAAGGCACTGCAGTCACAAAAGAAATGATCAGCTTTTTGGAGAGCAATGACAACACAGCGACCGTGATCAATGAAACGGACAGTCAGCAGCTGTTCACCAATCACCAGCAGCTCGCATCCAAAACGAGCGGAACAGAAACAAGTGAGACGAAGAAAAGCAGCCAGCAGAATACGCTGTATCTCGGAATTCTCGTCTTGATCATCGCAGCAGCTGTCATTCTGATTTTAATAACGGTAAGGCGCAGAAAGAGAAAAACGGACGCCGAAAGAGCTGAAGAATAAGACAGGGGTTATTTAAGCCCCTGTCTTTTTTTAGTGAACTTTCTGCTGACACAATTCTTTCACAACGCTGGCCAAAACAGCGACTCCCCTTGTTAGATCTTCATCCGCTGCCGTAAGGCTGATCCGAATACATTGGTGCGCATGAGGCATATGCCGTATGTCATGGTGAAAGAAGGATGAACCGGGAACGATGATGACACCGTTCGCTTTCAAATGTTCATACAGCTCTTGATCGGCCGCCGGGAAGTCTTCAAGCCAAAGCCACCCAAAAAGCGACCCCTCTCCTTTATGGATATACCACTTGATTCCATCCGCCATATTTTCGTGAAGGAGTCTGTTCAACAGTGAAAATTTTCTCTTATAGTATGGCCTCACACACGTTTCCGATATGGAAACGAGACGCCCGCTATTTAAAACAGATGCCGCCATATACTGCCCCAGCCTTGAAGAATGGATCGCCGCATTTGACTGAAACGCCTCCATTGCCTGTATATAGCGGGACGGGCCGATGGCGATGCCAATTCTTTCACCGGGCAGCCCGGCTTTTGAAAGGCTCATGCAATGGATGATTTGGTCATTGAAAACAGGCTCCATGTCGATGAAGTTGATCGCCGGAAACGGCGGAGCATAGGCGGAATCAATGAGCAGCGGCACATTGGCTTTGCGGCAGGCGTCTGAGATCAATAATATATTCTCGGCAGACAGAATATTTCCGCAAGGGTTGTTTGGGCGCGAGAGGATGACAGCGCCGATGTGCGGATCAGCCTCCATCCTTTGCAAAAATCGCTCCCGGTCAAGTTCGTATCGGAAGGTGTGTTCATCTAATATTGAAACGATCGGAGGAATCCCTTGGACGATGTCTTTCTCAAGCGCGACACCGCTGTATCCCGAATAGTCCGGAAGCATGGGAATCAAGACCTTCTTCTTGGCGGAATCGCTTCCGGTTCCGCAAAACGAATTGACGGCCAGAAAAAATAACTGCTGGCTTCCCGCCGTAATCAGCACATTTTCTTTTTGAATGTCAAAATGATACCTCTCGGAAAAGAAACGGACTACACTTTCAATCAGTTCGTCCGTTCCGTAGCTTGACCCGTATTGGCTGATGATTGAAGGAAAACGCTCGTCCTCTAATAAGCCTGCTAAAGCGGATTTCCACATGGCAGCCGCTTCCGGAAGAATCAAAGGATTGCCCGCGCTTAAATTGATGTATTGCCGCTTTCCCCCGGCCAGCACTTCCTGAATGTCCCCCATCACCGCTCTAACCCCTGTCTTCTCACTCATTTTCTCTCCAATGCTGCTTAGCTTCGGATTCAATGTTTCAGCTCCTCATCGTGTTGAAATCGCAAATAGGATGTTTCAATACCGTTGTTGAGATCATGAATAAAATATTGAACAGGTACGCTGAAGCGCTCACCTTCGCTTCCGGGCGGCAAATACCGCCTCACATAATGCTCAGCCGCTTTTTTATAAGCCAAATCGTCTTCTATCTCTTCCAGTTTTTCGATTTCGGCAACAAGCTTTTTCAAATCTTCCATGCACAATGCAAGATCAAGCGCTACAGGCTTCTCGCTTCCCCTTTGCAGGGAACGGCCGTTTTCAATGATCCAGCTAAACAGGAAAAACCCGGTTCCCGAATCAAAGTTTTGTGTGGCATTGTGCTGGCTCGGATACCGTAAAAGCCGCTCAAACAGCACGAACTCGATAATTTCTTCCCAATAGTCGTACTGTCTTTCCGCAAGAGCCAGGATCGATTGGCAATCGACTTTTACTTCCTCGAGAATGCCCGCAAAAAAATTCATTTTCGCTTGAATGTGCTCATGGAACGGCTTTTTCCCGCAATGGTGGTAATAGTCGTGCAAATAACCCCAAAGGACCCTCGCCTCATATGTCCGATCCGGGTGCAGATGGCGAGACTTAAAAGGAACGTTTTCAAAAATCGCCTGCGCTCTCTTCAGCGTGTCCTCATGATAGATTTGATAAAACTTATTAAAGTAGAAAATCGCAAATGTCTGGGTTGTGACTTTTTCTTTCGTTTTCACATTTTCCGGAAAAAAGACGATGCACTTCTCTTCTGTAAACCCTTTTGTTCCGGCGAGCAGCTTCAGCGATTGGCAGCCGTTTTCCGGGTGCGGCATCTCTGCTTCGATCGGCTTCATCATAGACGGCTCTTCTCGAACAGCTAAAAAGGCTTCAAAAAAACAGCCTTTGGCATGCGGGCCGTTCGGTGTCACGATCGGAGCGGCAAAAAAGGTGACATCCCCGTTTTCCGGCGCACGGTAAGCCGTCAATAACCGGTCAAAATACGGCGTCTCTGCCAATCCGCGGCTGAGCCAGTCCAAAACATCCTGTTCAAAAGCGGCCGCGGCTTCTTGTAAATGAACCGCCTCATATATCACCCTCACATCCTTCATCAAGTGCAAAAGCAGCTCTTCCGCTCTATTTTGCTGTTCCACAACCTGTCCTTTATCATTTTGGTATGTTTGCAATTCATGAATCTGCGGTACGATTTGTTCGTTCACCAGGTTTACAATGTCGCGCGTCAAAGTCAGCATTAGCTTCCTCCTTTAAGTCCGTGTATGGTAAAACACATCGGCACTTCGCCGAAATCTTTCATAACTTGCAAGTTGTGTTCATCAGCTGCTTTTATCGTCGTGATACAGCCGTCAGCTTCATTTGAGGCACAGGCCAGCGCGGCTTTGGCGTTGCTGGTGACCAATTGGACATCGTCGCTGAAGAGCTTTGCAAGATGAGCCGGCGCAGGATGGGAAGCGACTGTTTGAATCTTCGATTTTTCCGCGCCCTGTTTTGCGGCAAAAACCATGTTGTATGTAGGCATGACAAAGCTGTCGATAATTTTTAAATCCACTAGATTCTCGAATACGATGTTATGCAAATACGGATAAACGGCACAGCCCAAAAGGACTGAATTTTCCGTCATTTTTACTTGAAGCAAAGCCTCTTCCAGCGTTTCATACAGTCTGACTTCTCCGCGGAGCCCCTGGTTCTTCAGCCACAGCAGACCGGCTTTTTCGCAATTCGTGCCCTGCGGTCCCAGTGTGTGGACGATCATGACTGCCTGCTCTTCCTGCACTTGATTCGGAATCATCTTAGCCTCCTATTGTACCTGTTGGATTAGGTTGATATATGATGGTCAGTTCATCATCCAGCTCCCGATAAAATGCCTCACAGTCCCCGTAGGTGTCATGGCTTGTTAAAATAAACCCCGGATAACCGGAGAAATGCGGATATGGGAGAACCTCGGCGCCGGATTCGAAAAATTGAAAGACCCGTTTGACTTCCGGTTTTTCTTTCACCTCTTCAAGTCCGTCAATTTTCTCAAAAGCGCCCGATCCTTGAACAGGAATGATGTAATTGCCCGCTGTCCTTTTCGGGTGAATGTCGTCCTTTAATTGTTCTAACGGTTGAAAAGCATTTTGTATGACCAACTGCATAAAGTTGATTCCTGTGCTTTCCTTGACAATAAAATGGGAAACGCCAGAGCCGCCGATTCTTGCGCCCACCTCAATGACATAAGGCTTGCCGTCCTCGTTCAGTCTCAACTCCGTATGGGCCGGACCTTGGTGAATGCCAAGCGCCAATACGGCGCCCGTGACTTCCTTGATAATCGATAGCCGCTGCTCTTCATCCAGTCTGGCCGGGGCGATATAGACGCCTTCTTCAAAAAACGGGCCTTTGCCGTCCCCTTTATAGCCGATCGACAAAACATGCACCTTTCCTTGAATCGACAATGTTTCCACAACGAATTCGGGGCCGTCGATAAATTGCTCCACGACGATGCCGCTGTGTTCCCGAACAAATTTGCTGAGATCCCCCCGGTTAATCGCTTCGACCTTCTGAACAGCTGCATTGAGCTGTTCCCAGTCATCGACCCGGACGACGCCCTGGCTGGAAAAGCCGTTGATCGGTTTGACGACTAAAGGGTATGAGAGCTTTTCACCTTCCAGGTCGTCAAGCTGATCCACTTCATAGAAGAGCGGCGTATTCAGCCCGTTCTCCTTCAGGATGCTGCGCGTTCGGTTTTTGTTGCGGCAGTTTTCAACCGCTTCTAATGGGAGGCCCGGCAGATTCAAGGCCGCCGCGGCTTTCGCCGTGAAAGGCAATGCCGGCTCAAACAATGTCATCACACCGTCAAACGGAGATTCGATATATGTCTGCCGAACGATTCTCATGGCCGCCGGCTCGTCTTCAAACAGCGGAATGGCGATGCAGCGATCAACAGCCGGAAGAGCTCCCGGATGGTCTTCGGCGGCATTGTAAAAAAACGTAATCTTGACACCTAAGCTTTCCGCTTCTTCAAAAATAAAAGGCAAGTGCTTATTTTGACAGATGATGGCCAAGTGTTTGTTTCGTTTCGTCAATTTTCGCGATCCTCTCTTCTTTTTTTAGATTAATGAACATCACGCCGAATATAACAAGCAATGTCCCTAAATAAATATTGGCATTCAATTTTTCATCCAAAAATAAAAATCCGATATAGAGAGCGATGACAGGGGAAATAAACAGGTGGGAAGTCGCTTTTGAAATGTGCCACTTTTTCAGTAAATAAATATTGATCCAAAATCCCAATATCGAACCGACAACCGCCAAATACAACAAGGCAATCAGGCTGACACCGGAAAACGTCCTTGTGCCGCTTTCCAGCACTAAACTGCTAAGGAGTAAAATGACTCCGCCGCTTAACATCGACAGAGAGTTAAAGCTCAAAATCGGCAGTGACTGGATTTTCTGCTGCACTTTAATTTGAATAAAAGCCGAGCCGAACATCGCACACAAAATCACGACCATGGCAATGATTTCAATCAAATCGACTTGAATCAACAGCTGATTGCCAAAAACAACCGTGATGCCTAGCAAAGCGAGGCATATCCCCCATTTTTGCAATTTGGTTGCCGGCGTTCCTTTGACTAAACGATTGATGATCAGGGCAAAAACGGAGATGCTGGCTGCCAAGATGGAAACCAAACCGCTTGGCAAATAAAGAGAAGCCCAGTAAACCGAACCAAAAGGGATGGAAAAATACATGATGCCGTTGAAAACCGAGAGCACAAGCAATTCTTTTGAAAACACAAATTGTCGGCGCATGAAAAGAACGATGGCAATGATGACGCTTGCGATCATAAATCTCATGCCTGCGGACCAAAACGGAAGGCTGTCGCTCAGCCCGACCTTTTGAAAAGCCCAGGTCGTTCCGCCGATTAAACATAAAACGCCAAATAAAATGTGAACCCGAAACTTCAAAACGTTTGCTAGCATATTCACTTCACCTTATTTTGTTATCGTCTTGCTGTGCAGATTCGTCAGAAAATATACTCTTTTCTGACCCAAATGGATTATGAAGGAAATTATAACTATTATATCAATTACAGTCAATATAAATTTGGAACTTTTAGTATTCCTTTACAATAAAAAAACACTCACTATCGAAAGTGAGTGCCGGCAGGTTTTTATATCTCAATCAGACTTTGATTTCTTGGGTGTATGCGGCTTTTCCGGAGGACCCAAACTCTCTCATTTTCAGCTTGACCGTTTCCTTGACGGCTTCGATCCCAGGCGTCATATAGGCGCGCGGTTCATACAGATCCGGATTTTCTTTAAACATGCTGCGGGTTTTCTCAGTCCAGGCCACCATGCATTCGGTATTAATGTTGATTTTTGCATGACCGAGCCGGATCGCCCTTTCGATTTGGTCAGTCGGGATTCCCGAAGCCCCATGAAGAACAAGCGGAATATCTGTCACCCGTGAAATTTCTTCCATTTCTTTAAATCCTAAATTAGGCTCACCTTGATATTTACCATGGACAGAGCCGAGAGCTGCAGCCAGCGCATCAATATCGGCTTCTTTGACAAGGCGTTCACATTCCTCGATATCGGCGTATTTCACGCCGCCGACGAGCCCGTCTTCCATACCGCCTACTGTGCCCACCTCTGCTTCAACAGACACATTGTGTGCCCGGGCATAAGCTACGACCTCTTTTGTCATGGCGATATTGTCGTCAATCGGGGAGTGGGAACCGTCAATCATCACTGAACTAAAGCCTGCGTCAATCGCTTTTTTACAGCGCTCAGGGCTTCTTCCGTGGTCGAGGTGCAAGACAACCGGAACGGTGATTGACATTTCTTTGACCAGTGCATCCACCATGGCGGCAACCGTTTTAAATCCGCCCAAATAATCAATGAGCCGGTCAGAGGCAGCCGCAATGACAGGTGACCGCTCTTCTTCCGCCGCTTGTAAAATCGCCTTTGTCCATTGAAGGCCGTTTATATTAAACTGGCCGATTGCGTAATGCTGTTTCTTTGCTTCTCGAAGAAGATTCTTCATGGAAACGAAAGCCACGTTCACCCCTCCTATCTCGTGTTACATCTTGAAGTATTTTGACACAACGTCAACCGTTGTTTCTTTTGCCTTTTTAATCGTTTCTTCCGCACTGAGCTTATAATATTCAGGTCTGAACAATTCAACAGACACAACGTCTGAAAAACCGATTTCCTTTAAAGTGGATAGGTGAGCATCCAAGTCAATCGCTCCCTGTCCCGGCCATACACGGTCTTCATCTCTTAAAATGCCGATCGGGAAATCTTCCGTATCATCAATGTGATAAATAAAAATTTTCTTTCCATCCGCCTGCTTCAAGTCTTCAAGATTTGAGCCCATAGCATGGAAGTGGAAGCTGTCAAACACAAGCCCGACATTATCGCGGTTGACCGTGTTTAAGATATCGTAAGCCTGTGAGAACGTATTGACGGTACATTCCGGATGCCCGACAAATTCAACAGCAATCTTCACGCCGTACGGCTCGGCGATATCGGACAGCTCAGTCAAGACGCTGACAGAGCTTTTTTTGATGTCTTCTTTCAATATTTTCTCTTCTGTAACGAGCGGAACGGCGACTACGTATTTCACGCCAAGCGCCTTGCACGTTTCCATCATGCCTTTGAATTCGGTGATGATGCTCTTGTACCCCTCTTCATCACGGTTATTGAAGAAAACTAAGGCATTTAATGCAAGCGGTTTAATATGATGTGTTTGAAAATACTCGGCCAATTCTGATAGAGAATGGTCTTTTAAATACTCAGGCAGCTTATCCATCGTCCGGATTTCGATATAATCGTATCCATGCTTCTCACAGTATTCGAGATCCTTTGCAAGGTTTGAATTTTCCAACGTCGTTGCTTCATTAAAGCATAGCTTCATATTAGATTCTCCTTATCTGATATTCTTGTGAAGAGAGAGTTCGGCCTGGCGCCGAACTCAGGGGCTTATCCTAATAGTTCCTGTTTCAATTTTTCAAGCATGAATCTGCTTGATTCATCCGCTCTTTCGTCGACCCAAGCAAAAACGGCGTTCGTCGCAATTCCGTCGAACTTCATCTCTCTCAGCTTTCTGAAGATCGTATCAAAATCGACCTCGCCTTGACCAATATCTAAATGCTGGTGAACCGTTACTTTCGCGTCAGGCGGATTGACAATGTAGCGAAGGCCATGAGCCGCTTTATGATTATAGGTATCTGCAAATAAAACATGTGTGAGGCGGTCGCCGGCTTCGTCAAACATTGTCTCGATGTCGCCTTTGCCGTCATCATAGAAGAATGTATGCGCAGTCGAGTAGACAAGATTGATCCAATCCTTGTCAAGCGCGCGGATCATATCCATCGCACCTTTGTGCGTTTCGATAAAATCGTATGGATGGGCTTGAAGATTGAGTTTAATGCCTTCTTTTTCAAAGACTGGCAGAAGCTCATCCATGGATTTGATAAATTTTTCTTCACTTGTTAAAGGATCGTATTTTGAACCGCTGAATTCGCTGTTCATCAAATCGACTTCAAGCTCGACCGCAATTTCGATCGCCCTTTTCCAGTTGCGCACAGCTGCCTGACGGCGATCTTCATCAGGACCTGCCCAGTGGTAAAGCGGAAGGAGCGATGAAAGCTTAACACCGGTATCTCTTAAAAGCCGCTTTAATTGTTTGATTTTTGCTGAATCGACTTTCGGATATTTATAGAATGGACAAAAATCTTCGCGCGGCGATAGTTCGATATATTCGTAGCCAAGCTCCGCCGTTTTATAGACCGTTTCCTCCAAAGTTAAATCATCACGATACATCGATGGATCCAATGCTAATTTCACACTTTTCACTCCTCGGAAAGTTTTTATTTTTTAACAGTTGTGAACGTTTGATAGAATTCCGGTTTCTCCTGAAGCGCCACAGGTTCTTTCTGTCCGGATTCCTGAGCTTTCACACAGGCGTCCGTCGTTACGGCGGCGATATAGCCGTCCCATGCAGTCGGCCCGCTGACCTCGCCTTTCTGTTGGATTGAGTCAATGAAATCTTGGATCTCTACATCGTAGGCGTCCACGAAGCGGCGCTGCCAATCCATCAGGATATCTGTAGAGAATTTTCCGTCTTTTCTCAAAGAAATGCTGGACGGTTCAGGAAGCTTCACGATGCCGTCTTCACCAACGATTTCACACTGAATGTCATATCCGTATTTGCAATTGACATAGATTTCCGCATTGATCACGACTCCGCCTTTCGTTTCGATGATGACGATTTGCGGATCACGCAAATGAGGAAGCGCGTTTTTCGATTTTTTCGGATAAATGACCTGAACAGATTCGTAGTCATCATTGATCAGCCAGTGCAGGGCGTCTATTTCATGGACAAGGGTATCGACAACAGCCATATCTGTTGTGTAGTTGTCGCCGACAGCCGGGTTGCGGTGCGCACAGTGGATCATGAGCGGCTCGCCGATGACGCGGTTGTCGATCGCTTCTTTCAGCTGTACGTAACCGCTGTCATAACGGCGCATAAAGCCGACTTGCACGAGACGTTTGCCCGCTTTGATTTCTTCATTGACGATCCGCATGCATCCTTCCGCAGTCGTCGCCAGAGGCTTTTCACAAAATACGAATTTGTTTGCTTTAATCGCTTTCAAAACACTTGATTCATGAGCCGGTCCCCAGCTTGTGACCAACACCGCGTCGACATTTTCCGCTGCGATCAGGCTGTCGTCGTCCGGATAGACTTTGGCATTCAAGCTGAAGTCCGTTACGACTTGCTGAGCTGCTTCCTGGTTCACATCGGTAACCGCGACAATTTCGCCGCCGGCTAATTTATTTGTGATGCGGTTGATATGTTCTTTTCCGATTGCTCCTGTACCAATAACACCTATGCGTAAATTCATTGATAGCCACTCCTTCAAATGTAGTTACATAATTTTTCTTGTTTGCACTTGCCCCGCTTGAGCCGGAGGAGTTCCATACAACTCTTCCTGAATTTGTTCAAGCGACTTACCGGATGTATTCGGTGCAAAAAAGAGCCCGATCAGCATGCTGGCCGTTACACATCCAAGGAGTATGGCCGCCATGAATGCAATTCCAAAATTCGAGATGATCATTGGAACGAAAAGGCTCCAAGCCCCGATTGAGATACGAACGAGGAAGAACATCAACCCTTGTGCAGATGCACGATATTCCGTCGGGAAAATTTCACTCGCCCATAGTTGATAATTGGCCTGTTGCCCTGCCCCGTTGTTTATGCCGATCATCACGATAAAGAGGATGAGAATCGGCATGCCCTCTGCCGGAAGCAGAAACAATGACCAGCCGATCACCGCCGCAAACGCGGAGATCCCAAACACTGTCTTCCTGTATTTGTCTGCAAACGGCATGAAGATAAAAGCGACGCCAAGCCCGGTGAAAATAAACAGCCCCATCTGCAAAACGTTTGCCATGGTCGCTGATACACCGCCGACCTGCTGATAAATGTAAGGCATAAAAAACCCCATGACACCTGCAGCCAGATTCCAAACCAAGTACACGCCCATTAAGAATAAAATGCTTTTCAAATACTTAGGCTGAAGCAAATCGAGATAAGACGTCTTCGGCTTCCTAACGGCTTGAGCCGTTTCGGATTGATCCTGCCAGGCATCGGATTCCGGCAGCCTTTTCCGCAGAACATAGGTGATCAATGCGATAACGAGCAAATGCCCAAACACGATTTTATTGCCCAATAAGCCTAAATCACCAAGGAGGACCGACAGCAGCAGGACCACAACCGCCCCCGCAGCCCATGCGACCTGTGCAACTCCGCAATGACGCGCCCTGTTTTTCTTAGGTGCGTTCTCTGCGATGATCGTCCAGGAAGCCGTAATATCAGCTCCTACCGATAAACCGATAATAATGTAACCGCTTAACAAAAAGGGAAAGCTGGTGCCGAACAATACTAAACAAATCCCCAGTGCATAAACCAGCATACTGTTCGTATAGACAGCCTTTCGGCCAATTTTGTCGGCCAAAAAGCCGCCGAGCAGCGCGCCGATTGCGGCTGAGATGGCGTTTGCGCTAAACGCGCCGAGCAGTCCGATCTGTGTATCCGAAAGTTTTAAATAACTGACCCATAAAGATAAACCAGCTGACCCTGCTACAATGGAACCCGCGTCGATGTAATTTGCCAATGCTGCTGCTATGGTTCGTTTATTGAATGGTGAGACTGCTGCATTTCCATTGTTCAATGTAAAGCCCCCTTAATTGGTTGCTGCGGGATTCAACAAGTGACGGTCGATATATGTTCTGGCGATCAGCGCGTATTCTAGAGGGTTTGCCACTTCGGGATCCTGTTCGGCTTCCACAACGATCCAGCCGGAATAGTCATGCTGTAAAAGTGTTTGATACACTTCCGTAAAGTCGATGCAGCCGTCGCCGGGAACCGTGAACATGCCTTGTAAAAACGCCTGCCTGAACGATTTTCCTTCGGCTTTGCACTTTTCCATAATATCAAGACGCGCATCTTTAAAATGAACATGTTTAATTCGGCCGATATGCTTCTTCAGAATGTTCATATAGTTGCCATCAGAGATGTAGGCGTGCCCTGTATCATAAAGGAGATGCACACATGCCGGATCAGTCCCGGCCATAAGCCGGTCGACTTCTTCTTCCGTCTGCACCCCTGTTCCCAGATGATGATGATAGACCAGCTGCAGATCATACTGGTCTGCGATTTTGCCAAGCTGATTCAATCCTTCGCAAAGCTTTCGCCATTCCTCATCTGTAAAGTGCGGCTTTTCTGTAAATACATTTTTATCAAGGCCCTGCACACTGTACGTTTGTTCAGACACGACCGCAACATCCGCATCGACCTCTTGCAGGTACTGACAGTGAGCCTTGAATTCTTTGGCGGTTTCTTCGATACCGTCCCAGAGAATAAAGCTGCTGAACCACTTTCCTGCAATCTTTAAGTTTCTTAACTTAAGCTCTTTATTTAAAATCGCCGGTTCCGGGAAAAAACCTCCAACCTCTGTGCCTTGAAAGCCGGCAACAACGATATCGCTCAGCAAATGTTGAAGCGTGTTGCCAGCTCCGATTTCCGGAATGTCGTCATTTCGCCATCCTATGGGGGCGATGCCCCATAGAATTTCCGCCTTGCCCATCCTGGTGCCTCCTTTAATACTGCTTTGCAGATTCCAGCATTTTTTCTTTTGCATCATAAGCTTTTTGAACGCTTTCCTGTTCTGAAACCTCTGCAACACCAACGTGCCACCAGCTGTCATAGCCGTCCGTCATCGTCTTCGGCAGCACTTTCATTTCGATCAATGTTGAAACATCCTGTTTCTTCGCATCTTCAAGCGCGGCTTTCAATTCTTCAATCGTGTTGGCTTTATAAGTTTTGGCTCCGTATCCTTCGGCAACTTTTGCGTAGTCGACGTTGAGGATTTGGTTATCATCCGTTCTGAATTCACAATAGTAGCTGCCGCTTCCATGGTCCATTTGCAGATTGTTGATGCAGCCGAAGCCCGAGTTGTCAAAGAGCAGCACATTGATCTTTTTGTTGTACTGGATAGCTGTAATCAGCTCGGAGTGAAGCATCAGGAAGCTTCCGTCCCCAACCAGTGAATAGACCTCTCTGTCCGGATGAGCCAATTTCAGGCCGAGCGTTCCCGATACTTCATATCCCATGCAGGAATAACCGTATTCCAAGTGGTACGTATTCGGTACGTTGGAATGCCAGAGCCGCTGCAGGTCGCCCGGAAGAGAGCCTGCTGAACAAATGACGACGCTGTCTGGATCAACTGTTTCATTGATGGCCAGCAATGCCGTTGTTTGCGGCAGTTCCGTTTTCAATGCATCCGCATATTCGTTAAGCACTTCCTGAGAAAAATGATCTTTAATTTCAGGCGTGAAGTTTTCGCGCTTAAATGTGACTTTGCTCAAGCGGTCGCGTTCAGCAAGCCATTCGTCTTTCAGCTCCTTGATGGTTGAACCGAACTCACTCTTATAGCCTTCCAATAAGCCGTGCAGCTTGCCGAGCGTCACTTTCGCATCCGCGACAACCTGGAAAGCATCCAGCTTATACGCCTGCATTCTGCTGACATTGATGTTTAAAAACTTTGCGTTGTCAAAGTCAAAAGCCGTTTTGGAGGATGTTGCAAAATCGGTGTATCTCGTGCCGATTCCGATGATCAAATCAGCCTCGCGGGCGGCTTTGTTTGCTGCCAGCGTACCGGTGATGCCCATACCGCCCAAATTGTTGGCAAAATCGGCTTCAACCGTTGATTTCCCGGCCTGGGTTTCCACCAGCGGAATGTTGTAAGCTTCAGACATCGCGATTAATTCGTCGCGCGCACCGGAATACTTCGCACCGCCGCCGACTAAGATGAGCGGTTTTTTGCTTGACTTGATCAGCTTAGCCGCACCTTCAAGTTCACGCTCGCTCGGGTGCTTGCGGTCGATGTAGTGAACGCGCTTCACAAAGAAGCTTTCATCAAAATCAAAGGCTTCACCTTCAACGTCTTGGGAAATGCAAATCGTTGCCGGACCCGCTTTTGCAGGATCTGTCATCACTTCAAAGGCGCGGATCAGACTGCTCATTAACTGTTCAGGACGTGTGATGCGGTCCCAATACCTCGAAACCGGCTTCAATGCATCGTTCGTCGTAATTGCCGCGCTGTATTCTTGCTCCACTTGCTGAAGAACAGGATCAGGCTGTCTTGTCGCAAATGTATCAGCCGGAATCAGGAGGACGGGAATGTTGTTCGCAAGCGCTGTACCTGCAGCGGCCACAAGATTGGCCGCTCCCGGTCCGACCGATGTCGAGACGGCATAGATCTTCCTTCTCAGCATCTGCTTGCTGTAAGCCATTGCTGCATGGGCCATTCCCTGTTCGTTTTTACCTTGAAACACCTTTAAGTGGCCGGCATCCTGTTCAAGCGCCTGGCCGATTCCAACGACGTTTCCGTGCCCGAAAATTGTGAAGATCCCCTCGACAAATGGAGTTTCTTCCCCGTCAACATGGATGTATTGCTGATTTAAGAATTTGATTAACGCTTGTGCTGTTGTTAACCGTATTTTCTTGCCCACAAACGATCCCACCTTTATTCGTTTTCATTCAAGACTGCGCCGCAATCAGTTCTTCAATCTCAGCGACAGTAGGCATGGCTTCAGATGAGCTATGCTTGGAGACAACAATCGATGCTGAAGCGCTTCCATATTTCAACGCCGTTTCAATGTGTTTGCCTGTGACAAGCCCGTATAAAAAGGCCGAAGCGTATGAATCGCCTGCTCCAAATGTTTTCAACACTTTCGTCTTATATGCTTTAGCCCGGAAGACGTCCCCGGATTTGCTGTATGCGTATGAACCTTCGACACCGTGTTTGATAACGACGAGATCTGCGGAATGCGCAAACAAATGCTGAACCGATTCCTTGTTGATACCGCCTGTGCGGTTTTCCATCACATCAAATTCATCACGGGTCCCGATGACAATGTCGGATTGCTCGGCAACGAGACTGTAGTAAACAGCTGTTTCATCTGCAGACGTCCACGTATATGGACGGTAATCGAGTTCAAAGACCACTTTCACCTGATGCTTCTTTGCCAGCTGTACGGCCTTCAACACCGCTTCACGGGACGGGCTTTTAGCCAGCGCCGTACCTGAGACTAAAAGCATTTTGGCTTTGGCAATGTAATTTTCATCGACTTCAGAAGGCTCAAGGTATAGGTCTGCAACATCGTCTCTGTACATTAAAATGCTGCATTCTTCAGGGCTTAAAATTTCCGTAAAGGCAAGCCCTGCTTTATGCCCCTCTTTGTCAACCGCCATTTGCGATGTGTCGACACCCGTATTTCTCATATAGCTTTCTATGAATCTTCCATGCTGGTCATCAGGAATTTTGCCGATGAAACCGGCTTTCAAACCCAATTTTGAACTGCCGATCGCGATATTGGCCGGCGAGCCGCCGACATATTTTGAGAATGTCATTGTCTGCTCCATCGGCCGGTTGTATTCAACCGCGTTCAAATCAATGCATGCGCGGCCGATTGCCACAATGTCAAATTCTTTTTCTTCATTAAATGTATACTTCATCTTAAACAGCCACTCCTCGCCTAATTGTTAGCGTTCCAGGATCCACTCATGGTCAGGATCATTATGAAACTTCCACTTCCGCGTCGGACCTGCCATCACATTTAAATAATAGGACGTGTATCCGTCAGGCACGCCTACCGGATGATATCCAGCCGGCACGATCACAACGTTTTCGTTCTCGACAGTCATCGTTTCGTCAATTGAACGGTCGTCTGTGTACACGCGCTGAAATACAAAGCCTTGGGCAGGGTCAAGTTCATGATAGTACGTTTCTTCTAAAAAGGATTCTTCAGGCAAATTGTCTTGGTCATGTTTATGCGGCGGATAGCTGGACCAGTTTCCGCTTTCTGTATAAACTTCGACGACTAAAAGGCTGTTCGCTGAAGGATCTGAGTCCGGAAGAATGTTATGGACGGTTCGTTTGTTGCTGAATTTCCCGCGATGTTCAACACCGTTGTCTTCCGCTTTGATCAGCTTCGTCGGCAGCTGTTTTTCAGATGGAGAATAGCAAAGGGCAACCCTTGCCTGTGCAGGCGCGGTGATCACAAAAGAACGGTCATTTGACACATAAACACTGTCGGTCGGTTTTTTCTCGAAAACGCTTTCTCGTGTGCCGATATTTTCAAACGTCTGTTCATGATCGGAGACGGTAATCTTCCCGGTCACAGCCACGATGCAGCATTCCTGTTTATTTAAAGCCTCCTCATAACGGGCACCCGGTGCAAGGTCAATGACTTTAAATTCAACATAGTTCAGGTCGGAGTTTGATTTCTTCACTTCATGGACAAGTTTTACGCCTTCTGATAGCTCATTCGCCTGCGGTTTGCGCAACAAATGACTCATTGAAAAGCCTCCTTTTTTCAATCGATCTTTCAAACATAGGCCGAACAGCGTGATGGCCACGCCGTTCGGACGTTTTCACTTTTAGTTAAAGTCAGGCGCCGGATATCTTGCGGTCACGACTTTTTTGCGCGTGTAGAAATCTACGCTGTCTTTTCCGTTGGCATGCAATGTACCGAAGAACGATGACTTCCAGCCTGAGAATGGGAAGAAGGCCATCGGAGCCGGTACACCCAGGTTGATGCCGAGCATGCCCGCATCGATGTTTTCGCGGAAATAGCGAATCGCATTCGAATTAGATGTGAAAAGGCACGCGCCGTTTGCAAATTCGGATTGGTTGGCGATCTCAACAGCTTCTTTTAAGTTTTTCACACGAATCACGGACAGTACCGGAGCAAAGATTTCATCTTTCCAAATCGTCATATCTGTTCTGACATTGTCAAAGATTGTCGGCCCGACAAAATAGCCATCATCCGTAACGTTTTCACGCCCGTCGCAAACAAGTCTCGCACCTTCTTCAATTCCTTTTTGGATGTAGCCGAACGTGCGTTTTTTGTTGTCTTCGCGGATGACCGGCCCTAAGAAGACGCCGTCATCAAGGCCGTTTCCGATTTTGACCTCGCCCGCTTTTTCAAGCAATTTCTCCATGAATTGATCGGCAATTCCTTCTTCCACGGTGACAACCGCACAGGCCATGCAGCGTTCGCCGGCAGAGCCGAAAGCCGCGCCGATGATATTTGTTACCGTATCTTCAAGATTGGCATCGTTCAGAACGATGGTGTGGTTTTTAGCGCCTGTCAACGATTGAACGCGTTTCAGATTTTCGCTTCCTTTTTTATAGACATATTCTCCGACCGGTTTGGAGCCGACGAATGAAATCGCTTTAATTTCAGGGTGTTCGAGAATGCCGTTCACCACATCATGCGCGCCGTATACCACATTAAATACGCCTTTTGGAAGCCCGGCTTCTTCAAACAGCTCAACAAGCTTCTCCGTCAAAAGCGGTGTACGCTCGGAAGGTTTCAGTATAAACGTGTTTCCTAAAGCGATGGCCATTGGGAACATCCAGCACGGAACCATCATCGGGAAATTGAAAGGCGCGATTCCGCCGACGACTCCGATCGGGTAGCGGTAGTTCGCAACTTCGACATCAGTTGCAATCGTCGCGAGTGAATCGCCCATCATCAAAGACGGAGCGCCCGCAGCAAACTCGACGTTTTCGATTCCGCGTCCCACTTCGCCCAGCGCTTCTTTTGTGTTTTTTCCATTTTCAATTGTAATGAGGCGGGCAAGCTCTTCTTTATGCTGAGTCAACAGCTGCTGAAAGTTAAATAAAATTCTCGCTCTCCGCGGCACGGCTACCTTCGACCATGTTTTAAACGCTTCAGCCGCTTTCTCCGCTGCATATTCTATATCCTCGCGCGTCGAGATCGGCACTTGACACAGCACTTCTTTTGTCGCAGGATTGACAACATCTTCATATTTATCGGTTTTGCTTTCAACCCATTCTCCATTGATATAGTTTTTTAACTTTCTGACTTCTGCCATTCTTATAACCTCCTTGAATATTAAACATCCACTGGTACAGATGGGGCAGGATCCAATCATTATGAATGAACTCGGGAATATCCCTTCATTACATAACCGATTTTTTGAAAAAGAGTTAAATTAAACGCTTACAAAAACTTGACCAATACAGCTTCGTCAAAAGAACCGCAACGTCATGACGTTTTATCTGGCCCCAAAAGTTTTGATTAATATTATCACGTTTTGGTCATTTCTTGGTTATATTCTAATCTGATCCTACCCATAAGTCAATCACAAATAAATAAATTTTTTCTTTTATAATATTTGAAGAAAACCTTAAAACTATTTATATAAACATTGTATAATAAAAAAGAATAGGGTAAATCTTGCAAAGTATAACCACCAATGTTATCATTTCTTAAGCAATTATTGGTCAACTTTTGGTTTTTTCATACCTAAATTAAAGTTTCTAGAAGGAGATTTTTGATATGAAATTAATGCGGATAAAGGAGATGGAAGAATACATTTTGACTAATGGCACCGTTTCATTAGATGAACTGTGCCAGGTCTTCAATGTCTCTAAAAACACGGTCAGACGCGATATCAACAAATTGACCGAAAAAGGAGTCATTAAAAAAGTATACGGCGGCGTAACAGCTATTGAAAAAACGGCGTTGGTCCCTTTTGAAAACCGGACGATCCAAAACAAAGATGCGAAAACAAAAATAGCGCACTATGCTTCCCGTTTTATCGAGGACCATGACCTGATTTTCATCGATTCCGGAACAACGACACAATCTATTTTGGAAACTCTTGACCCAAATAAAAATGTAACCGTTTTAACGAACAGTCTGGATATCATCAATGCCGCCGCTGCCATGAAAAACATCAACTTGATCATCATCGGAAACAACTATAAACGGAAAACGCAGTCGTTTGTGGGAATGGATGACCCCAGCACTTTGGATAAATACAATATTAACAAAGCTTTTATGTCAGCCACCGGAGCAACACTTACCCACGGTCTGACAAATTCCGACCTGCTTGAATATGAAATCAAAAAAAAGATTTCCGAAAAAGCAAAAGAAGTGTATTTATTGGCCGATCACACCAAATTCGGCAAATCCACTTTGCTGACATATGCGCATTTCGAAAGGCTGCATTGCATTGTAACATCAAAACCGCTCGATGAAGAATATAACAAATTTTGCAAAGAGCATAAAATTGAAATTCATCTGGCGTAGCATTTATAGTAAAAGTGAGCTGCTTGGCCGGCATGATGAAAACGGCCGGCCAATCATTTATCTTTCAGGAGGGGAAAAAAGTGCAAAAAGTAAGAATTGGCAAGTCAGATCTTCAAGTATTTCCGATTGGTTTAGGCACGAATGCAGTAGGAGGCCACAACCTTTACCCGAATCTCAATGAAGAAACGGGCAAAGAGCTGGTGCGGGAAGCGATCAAGAATGGCGTGAATTTCCTGGACACCGCCTACATATATGGAATCGGCCGCTCTGAAGAGCTCATCGGTGAAGTCCTGCGCGAATTTAACCGCGAAGATGTGGTCATCGCCACAAAGGCCGCTCATAGAAAAGAAGGGGACGACTTTGTCTTTGACAACTCTCCGGCATTTTTGAAGAAATCCGTGGACGAAAGCCTAAAACGTCTGCAAACAGACTACATTGACCTTTTCTATATCCATTTCCCTGATGAAAAAACACCGAAAGACGAAGCCGTCGGAGCCCTTCACGAGCTGAAGCAGGAAGGAAAAATCAGATCGATCGGCGTCTCCAATTTCTCCCTCGAACAGCTGAAAGAAGCGAACAAGGACGGACTGGTCGATGTTCTGCAGGGTGAATACAACCTGCTAAACAGGGAAGCTGAAACGACATTCTTCCCGTATACACAGGAGCACAACATTTCGTTCGTTCCGTTTTTCCCGCTCGTATCCGGTTTATTGGCTGGAAAATACACCGAAAATACAACATTCCCTGAAGGCGACCTTCGAAGAGAAATGGAAAATTTCCAAGGCGACCGTTTTAAAGAAAACATCAAAAAAGTGAATCAGCTCGCTCCAATTGCTGAAAAACACAATGTCGGCATCGCTCATGTCGTGCTGGCTTGGTACTTGGCAAGACCGGAAATCGATATTTTAATTCCTGGTGCGAAACGGGCCGATCAGTTGATCGACAACTTAAAAACGGCGAAAATCAACCTTTCCGAAGATGATTTTGCCTTTATCGATCAATTGTTTGCGCGCTAAACCACTGTTAAAAAACCTATCTGCTAAGATAGGTTTTTTTCACGAAAACAATTGACAGCGCTTCCATTTCTGATATGATAGGAAAGAAGTTAATAAGAGTGACGGAGAAAACAGGAGATCCACTACAAGAACCTTAGATTGAGAGGTTTTTTTGTGGATCTTTTTTCTTTGTCCGAAGAGGAGGGAAGTCGGCCATGTAAAAAAGCAAATTCACGTGCAAACAGCAAAACAATCTGAAAGGAGAGATGATATCATGAAACGATTTTTCCGAAATGCTGTCATGACGGCCGCGCTGATTGGAGCGGGTTTCGGCGCCGGGATTCATGCTGAAGCAGCCGCACCGGCCCACAAGCAGCTTAACCCGAATCACATTTTAAATGTCGCCCACCGCGGTGCATCCGGGCACGCGCCTGAACATACCCTCTTGGCTTATGAGCTTGGGCAAAAAATGAAAGGCGATTACATAGAAATCGATCTGCAAATGACAAAAGACGGCGAACTGGTTGCGATGCATGATGAAACATTGGACCGTACCACCAATGGAACCGGGTATGTCAAAGACTATACGCTGGAGGAAATCAAAAAGCTTGATGCCGGCTCCTGGTTTAATGAAAAGTATCCTGAACTGGCCAAGCCGGTATATGCCGGGCTCAAAGTTCCTACTCTCGAGGAAGTGATCCAAAGGTTCGGCAAAAGCGCGCGTTATTATATTGAAACGAAATCGCCCGAAGTCTACGACCACATGGAAGAAAAATTGCTGGATATCCTTGATCAGTACAAATTAACAGGACCTAATCTTCGTTCAAGCAAAGTCATCATACAATCCTTTAGTCCGGAAAGCTTAAAAATCATTCATCAAGCAAACCCCAACATTCCGCTTGTGCAATTGTTGTGGTATGACAAACCCGCTTCCATCACGGATGCTGAACTGGAGGCATATCAATCATACAGCGTCGGCCTCGGCATGAACTATGACCGCATCGATCAAGCGTATGTTCAAAAAGTACGGAGCCACGGGTTGTTGATCCATCCGTATACCGTGAATGAAAAAGAGGACATGAAGAGACTGCTCGATTGGGGCGTGACGGGAATGTTCACCAATTTCCCCGACCGTCTTCAAGAGGTTTTAAATGACAACCAGTAATCGATAAGAAGGAGAAAGACCATGCTTAAACTGTTTAAACCTGCTCCGCCGATTGAAAGATTGCCGGAAGAAAGAATTGATCCTGAATACAAGAAACTCAGACTGCAAGTGTTTCTCGGTATTTTCATCGGCTATGCGGCGTACTATTTGATTCGCAAAAACTTCTCGCTTGCCATGCCTTATTTGATTGAAGAAGGATTTTCAAAATCGGCGCTCGGTTTTGCTTTATCCGCACTTTCGATTTCCTACGGGCTCAGCAAATTTGTGATGGCCACCATATCGGACAGAAGCAATCCGAGAATGTTTCTGCCGGCGGGACTGATTCTTTCCGCCGTTATCAGCCTGCTGATGGGGTTTGTTCCGTTCTTTACCTCATCCATCGCCATTATGTTTATCATGCTGTTTTTAAATGGCTGGTTTCAGGGAATGGGATGGCCGCCATCAGGACGCGTCCTTGTTCACTGGTTTAGTGTCAGTGAAAGGGGAAATAAAACGGCGATCTGGAATGTCGCCCACAATGTCGGCGGAGGGCTGATGGCGCCAATCGCCGTCGCAGGCGTGGCTGCCTTCTCCGGAATCGCGGGGAACTCTGTGACAGGCTATGAAGGGGTCTTTATTCTGCCGGCACTCGTCGCCATTGTCGTTGCCTTGATTAGTTACCTGCTGATTCGCGACACTCCGCAATCGGTCGGGTTGCCGCCGATCGAAGAATATCGCAATGATTATTCAAGCAAAGAGAAAAAAACGTTTGAAACGGAATTATCGACAAAAGACATCCTTTTCAAATATGTGCTCAATAACAAATGGGTATGGGCTATCGCGCTCGCAAACATTTTTGTCTACTTCGTCCGCTACGGCGTCTTAGACTGGGCGCCGACCTATTTAAGCGAAGAAAAAGGATTTGATATGAGCAAATCCAGTGTCGCCTATTTTCTGTATGAGTGGGCAGGCATTCCGGGCACCCTGCTTTGCGGCTGGATTTCGGATAAATGGTTTAAGGGGCGCCGGGGGCCTGCTGGCTTTGTCTTTATGCTCGGGGTATTGATCGCCGTGCTTGTCTACTGGTTCAATCCGGCGGGCAATCCGATGATCGACATGGCTTCATTAATTGCCATCGGCTTCCTCATCTACGGCCCGGTCATGCTGATCGGTCTGCAGGCGCTTGACTTTGTTCCGAAAAAAGCCGCCGGGACTGCGGCAGGATTAACCGGCCTGTTCGGCTACTTGGGCGGAACCCTGACAGCAAACGCCTTAATGGGGGTTATCGTTGATGCATCCGGCTGGGATGCGGGATTCACTCTGCTCACAGCTTCATGCGCCATTGCGGCCATCATCTTCGCCATGACTTGGAATGTAAGGGGTCAAGAAGTCGTCAAACATTAATTTCACAAAAAAAGATCCGTCTCTAAACTCCTGAGACGGATCTTCTTTGTGATTTCCATGGTTTTTATGGTTTATTCATGCTATTTAAGACAACCAATTTAAGTCAGTTCGTGTTTTGTTCCTTGTGGACTTGCCGTTCTCCCCATGGACCATATCTTTTTCTTGGAACAGTCATTTTGTCGTAAGGATCAGTCACCGGTGACAGCAGCAGCCCCGGTACACCCAGCCGATAAAAAACGAAAGCAATGACTGCTCATTGTTTCCTTCTGGGATGTTCTGCTGAATACGAGCAAAGTAAAATGAACAATAGATTCAGCTTCATAAGGGCGGGGGTGAGAGTATGGCAGTTGAAAGCGCAATCCAACTCATGCTTATTTTCGGCATTTTGATTGTGGCCACCATGTCATCAGACAAAAAAAGTAAGACCGTCCTGGCCGCTAAACGAAGACGATCTTACTTTCAGGCTGAAGCTGACTCCTTTACAGGAGCTATTCTATTGTCGATCGGTTAGATGTTCCCGCTACTATAATGCTCAGGAGCATATTCAATATATAAGGTTCAAAAACAAAATTAGGCTGTCGTGAATTTTAGAAAACCGGTCAGCCGTTTTAGGCCATCACTTTGCATATATCATTCGTAAACTCGACAGGGTCGTCGATCGGCAGGCCTTCGATCAGCAGCGCTTGGTTGTAGAGAAGACCGGTGTATAAGCTGAACTTTTCTTTATCGTTTTCAAACGCGGCCTGCAATGTGTCAAATACCTCGTGATTTGTATTGATCTCAAGCACTTTATCCGCTTTGACATGCTGATTATCAGGCATCGCATTTAGAATTTTTTCCATCTCAATGGTGACTTCGCCGTCAGCCGCGAGACATACGGAATGGGTTTTTAATCGTTTTGACGGCCTGACGTTTTTCACCTTGCCTGATAAAATGTTTTTCATTTCCTCAAACAGCTCTTTATATTGGTTCTCATCTGCATCTGATTGGTTTTGATCATCTTCTGATTCAATACCAAGGTCTCCGCTTGATACGGATTTAAATTCTTTTTCTTCGTAATTCGCCAGCATTTTGATGGCAAATTCATCGATATCTTCCGTGAAATATAAAATTTCATAGCCTTTCTCAGACACAAGCTCTGTCTGTGGAAGCTTTTCAATCCGCTCATACGATTCGCCAGACGCATAATAAATATATTTCTGATCCTCAGGCATTCTTGACACATACTCATCAAGCGTCACAAGCTTTTTCTCTTTGGACGAGTAGAACATTAAGAGGTCCTTCAGCACGTCTTTGTTGGCGCCGAAATCATTGTAGATGCCGAACTTAAGCTGTCTGCCGAATGATTGGTAAAAAGCCTCATACGTGTCGCGGTTGTTTTTCAGCAGGCTTTTCAGCTCGTTTTTGATTTTCTTGCTGATGTTTTTGGCGATCAGCTTCAGCTGCCTGTCATGCTGGAGCATCTCTCTTGAGATGTTGAGGGATAAATCCTCTGAATCGACCATACCCTTGACAAAGCTGAAATGATCCGGAAGCAGATCCGGGCATTTGTTCATGATCAACACGCCGTTTGAGTACAGCTCCAAGCCCTTCTCGAATTCTTTTGAATAGTAGTTAAACGGAATGTTTTCCGGAATAAACAGGATCGCCTGGTATCTCACCGCACCGTCGACGCTCGTATGGATATGGGCGAGAGGCTTGTCAAATCCGTAGTGCTTTTCCGCATAAAACGCTTCATAATCCTCATCTGTCAGCTCGGTTTTATTCTTTCGCCAAATCGGCACCATGCTGTTGACCGTCTGTTCTTCCTGAACTTCTTCAAATTCATTTTCGGCGTCCTCTTTCGGCTTGTTGACGGTGACATCCATCTTGATCGGATAGCGGATGAAATCAGAGTATGTTTTGATGATGTTTTTCAGCCGATGGACTTCCAAGTATTCTTCATATTGTTCATCCTCAGTGTTCTCTTTCAGCTTCAAAATGACATCTGTTCCGACCGATTCCTTTGTGCACGGCTCAATCGTGTAGCCGTCCGCCCCGGCGGACTCCCATTTATACGCCTCATCACTGCCGAGCGCCTTTGTGATGACAGTGACAACATCAGCCACCATAAAAGCGGCGTAAAAGCCGACGCCGAACTGGCCGATGATATCGTGCCCGTCTTTCGGTTCATTTTCATGTTTAAACGTAAGGGAGCCGCTTTTGGCGATCGTTCCAAGGTGCTCCTCGAGCTCTTCCTTTGTCATGCCGATCCCGGTGTCCGATACGGTCAGTGTTCTGTTTTGTTTGTCGGCCGAGATTTTAATGTAATAATCATCTTTGTTAAACGTCAAAGCGTCGTCTGTGAGCGCTTTATAGTAAATTTTGTCGATGGCATCGCTCGCATTTGAAACAAGCTCTCTTAAGAAGACCTCCCTTTGGGAATAAATCGAGTTGATCATGATGTCCAGCAATCTTTTAGACTCTGCTTTAAATTCTTTTTTAGCCACCTGTTCTCTCTCCTTTTTGATTGAAGAATATGTAGATCAATGGTTGCTCTTTTGTTCACATCTTAAATATCACACCGCATAGCGGATGTCAATATATAGGCATGCCGGATTGACATCCCGCCTCCTTCTTCATATAATTTGATGTGAAGGAAATGTTAACTAAAATGAGGTGGAAAGGAATGGAAATCTTATCAACTGTTCTTATTAGAGATTTGGCTTAAGATGGGAGAAGTCTGCCCTTTTTTAGAAAGCCATCTCGTGAACAGTTTGATACGGTTTCAAATCCTTTCTTGCTATATTTGATATGTAGTGGGTAAGGTGTGTTCGCCTTACCCGCTTTTTTATACAACAGGATATTGATGGTTCACGCTGTTCTCTTTAGATGGCTTATGTTGAAAAAAGCCAAAAGGAGAGAATCACCATGAGTATTGTTCAAGCTGCGAATCTCACTTATATGCACGGGGATCGCATCATTCTTCAAAACGTCAGCTTTCGCCTGCTGAGGGGTGAACACGCCGGACTCGTCGGTCGAAACGGAGCCGGCAAGTCGACCTTTCTCCGCCTCTTGACAGGAAGCCTTTTGCCCGACAAGGGAAACATTGAATGGCTGCCAAGCGTACGGCCCGGCTATCTTGAACAACATGCCGGACTGACGAAGGGCACGACCGTTCTTCAATACTTGGAAAAGGCGTTTCATCACCTATTTGCCATGGAAAAAGAAATGAATCTGCTTGCAGAACAAATGGCAGATGCCGCTTGCAACCTGGATGGCCTGCTGAAAAGGTACGGTGATCTCCAGGCTGAATTGGAGAAGTCGGGATTTTACCAAATCGGCGCAAAAATTGAGGACACCGCACAAGGCCTCGGCTTGACTGAGATTGGACTTGACCGGGATGTCTCACATTTAAGCGGCGGCCAGAAAACAAAGCTCCTTCTGGCCAAACTGCTGCTGGAAGAACCAGAAGTTCTTTTATTGGATGAACCGACGAATTACTTGGATCGCGGACATATCGACTGGCTGACCGGCTATTTGAAAAATTACGAGCATGCCTTTGTCGTCGTCTCCCATGACGAACGCTTTTTATACGAGATTACAGATGTTACGTTTCACTTGGAACATCAGACCATTAAGCGGTATTCCGGCGGCTATCGTTTTTTCCTGAAGGAATATGAACAAAACACAGCGCAGATCAAAGCGGCTTATGACAAACAGAGCAGAGAAATCGAGAAGTTGGAGGCCTTCATTGATCGCAACCGGGTGCGGAAAGCAAAACAGGCCAAAAGCCGCGAAAAAGCGTTAAGCAAAATCCAACGCATCGAAAAACCGGAGGACCGTCCGGCCCCCCGCTTTGAATTCCGGACGGAAAACAACCCTTCTATGACCGTTCTTGAGACAAAACAGCTGGAGATTGGCTACGCTGAGCCGTTGCTTATGCCGCTTTCCCTCACCGTGAAGCGGGGCGATAAAATCGCCGTCATCGGTGAAAACGGCGGCGGAAAGTCGACATTGATCAACACGCTGCTCGGCGGCCTCAAGCCTTTAAGCGGCACTGTATCAGCCGGACAGCATATAAGAGCCGCATATTTCAGACAGGAAAGCAGCGGTTCGTCCAACACACCGCTTACAGAAATGCGGACGCGCTTTCCCGATGCGTCGGAAAAAGACATTCGCCACAAGCTTGCGGCAGCCGGCTTGACAAGAGAACATATCGCACAGCCGCTCTCCACTCTGAGCGGAGGCGAACAGGCAAAAGTTCGCCTTGCGGAGCTGATGCTGACCAAAAGCAATCTGCTCGTTCTTGATGAACCGACAAATCACCTTGACGCATTGGCAAAGCATGCGTTAAAGCAAGCGCTCTGCGACTATAAGGGAACGATTTTGCTCGTTTCCCATGAACCGTCTTTTTATGAAGACTGGGTGACTCATATCTGGCAGATTGAAGCATGGTGTCGCAAATAGGTAAAAGCCGGCCTTTCGAAGGGCCGGCTTTTTTATTTGGACAATACAAGCTCATGAATGGCGTGGGCAACGCCGTTTTCATTATTCGTAAGCGTTTCATAATCGGCCGAAGCTTTTACCTCAGGGATCGCATTCCCCATAGCAACTCCGCATCCCGCCCATTCGATCATGGACATGTCATTTCCGTTGTCTCCAATACAAATCACTTCTTCTTGCGCAATGCCTAATATGTTGGCAAGCTGCTGAACGGCGTTTCCTTTACTTGCGGCAGGATGAAGGATTTCATAAAAAAACGGGGAGCTTTTGACCATCGTGTAGCGCTCCTTGACATCAGCCGGAATAGCGGCGATCGTTCTGTCCAGCTTTTCCGGCACATCAATGTACATCGCTTTTGGCGCCATGATGTCTTCCGGTATCTCCTCCATCGTCCGGAAACGGAGCGGGACTTGGGTGACATATGATTCATATACGGTATACGGACTGATATCCCGATTCGGCGTATAGAGATAAGCCGAATCGAAAAAGTGCATCGGCGTATCCAGCTTTTCGCTGAGCTCATATAGAGATGTGAGATCTTCATAGCCAAGCGTCAGCTCTGAGACAACCTCCTGTGTATGCGTATTTTGAACAAATGCACCGTTATAGGCAATGACATAATCGCCGTCTTCATTTAAATTCAGTTCTTCCAGGTAGCGGCTCACTCCGCCGAGAGGACGCCCTGTGCAAAGGACGATCTTCACGCCTTCCGCTTTCGCCTCTTGAAGCGCATTCCGTACTTCATCTGTTACTTCATGAACGTCATTCAATAATGTTCCATCCATATCGATCGCGATTAGTTTGTACATGTTCCACTCTCCCTGGTTAAATTCGTGACTTCGTTAATGTATCTGGGCCATTTCACCCCTATTTTACCACAGCTGGACACTTTCATTTTTCTTCAAGGCTTGCCCATTAAAAAAACAGTCTCTTTTGAGACTGTTTTCACTTAAAATATGTCCTGGAGAATCGGATCTTCATCAAGCAGGCGGAGCGCTTTTTCGCGATATGCCTCTTCATGCAGGTAAGTGAACCGGTTTGGCTTGATCGTGTGGGAAAGACGGATCGCTTCGCGAAACTCTTGTTTATCAAGCTGAAGTGACTTCACATAATGGAAAAAGCCTGTCCTTGTAAACACCTTTTCCATCCTCTCAGCGCGGTGATTCTGGACATGGGCCATGATGTAGGTGGCGACTCCCACTTGAATGCCGTGCATCTGCGGTTTTTTGGAAATTTTGTCGAGCGCATGGGAGATGAGATGCTCAGAACCGCTGATAGGCGCGCTGTTTCCGCTGATTTCCGTCGCGATGCCGCCCATCGTCAATGAACTGACCAATTCTTTTAAAAAGATCGGCTGTTTAATATCCTGCATCGGCGTTCTGACAAAGCTGTTCACCGCCTTCTTGCTGAGCATGGACGCAAAAGCATTGACATCGCCGACACCGTGCCGTTCTTCAAACTCCCAGTCATAAAGGGCAGTAATATTGGACATCAAGTCGCCGATGCCTGCTAAAATAAAGCATTCCGGCGCCTGTTGAATGATTTTTAAATCGGCAATAATTCCATATGGAACCCGCGCCGGAACCGTCGTTTTTTTCCCTTCAACCTGAAGCGAACAATTGCTGCTCGCAAAACCGTCATTGGATGCCGACGTCGGAATGCTGATAAACGGGATACGCTTGAAAACGCGATGTATTTTCCGCAATCGACGACATATCCCCCGCCCATGGCAATGATGACATCATCATTCCCAATGGAAAATGCCTGCTCTAAGAGCTCCTTGATGTCCAGGTTTGGAGCCAGCAGAACGGCTTCGATTTCGACCTTTTGAAAAGTCGCTTTTAATGAATGCTTATACTGCTGATAGGAAAAATCGTCAAAAAACATGATCGCCTTTTGAAATTGCTGCTTTTCCAGAATCTCATCCAAACGGCCGAGCACACCTTCGCTAATGTCCAATACAGCGGGAATGGCTATACTGGTAACTTGGCGCGGCATCAGACGATGCGCCCCTTTTCTTTCAAATATTGCTCGATATCTGCAAATGTATCAACTGCTACAAACGGCACACCCTGATCCCGCAAAAGATCTTGAAGCGCATCTTTTGCAAACGTCACATTCGCAAACTTCGCCGGATGGGAGTCCGGTTCACTGTCACCCGCAAAATAAATCGTCTCATACTCTTCTTTCAGCTTCCGGATCACCTTTGATTTATCAATGCCGTAGCGTTCAGAGTAGTGCCAATGGTTTTCATCAATGGTCATATGAACATTGTCTTCTTGGAAAAAGCCTTTGTTTGAATACACCTCGACATCTTTAATGCCGTATTTCTGTAAAATATAATGAATATAATAATCGGTGCCGGCGCTCAGGATGAAAAAGTCGCCCCCGTTTTCCTGGACATGCTGAATGAAGTCTGGCACATACTCGTCAATCGGAATGGAGTGGATGTCATGAATGATGGTTTGTTCGTTTTGATTGATTGAAGCAAAAACGGTGCTGAGAAATTCAATATCTTTCAATTCGCCGGATTTCCACTTCTTATACAATTCACGGCCTTCAGGAAAATATTTATCAATCACCATCCAGTAAAAATCCTGTTTGGAAATCGTCCCATCAAAGTCTGATACAAATGCCCATTTCTTCATGCTGCATACCTCTTTTCTATTTAAAAGATTAGATTCATTATACAGAAAGTTTGTGAAGTGTTGAACATAATAATATTTCTTTTTTGTGTACACAAGATGAACATTATTTTAAAAATGCCTTTTCCTTGTTATGATTCTTTCTCTGTGCGCTGTTTACCTTTTTTCGTTACTGCAAAAGTTCGTTTCATTGTCTTGATGTTTTCCGCTTTCCGAAACCTGAGCGCTGACCAATCTTCATCAATGGCGATTTGACGGACGGGCTCATAGCCTTGATCGGCAAGCAGACCGGCTACCGTATCACGGCTGCAGTCTGAATGGTAAGCCTTGGACGATTTTTTCGGATAGCAAAGCCAAAACAAGCCATCCTCCGCCAGATGCTGCTCTGCTTTTATAGCGGAGTCCTGGAGCTTTTCATTTGTCACGCCAAAAACTTGAACAAAGTCATATTTTCCGTCTTCAGCCTGCAGATGGACTTCGCCTTGAAATGCTGCCGTGATGTCACCGTAAGAGTCGGGCGCATTTAAAATGAGCACGGGCTGCCCGAAGTCCTTAAACTGCAATTTTTTGATCACCGGATGTGTTTCTGCCATCTCTTATCAGTCCTTTTTATGTTTATAGTAACAAATTATCCAAAACAGCCGTAATCATACAAAGCAAAAAAGTGATAGACGAATGAGGGCTTTTTTGCTATATTTGCTTTGATAATGCGAATCATTATCAACTAGATGCTTTACATACACAGGAGGGTCAAGTGAAAAAACGATCATTTATTATAGGTTTTGTTATGATGTTATGTTTATTGGTCAGCGCATGCAGCAGTGCATCGCAATCAAGCGGAAACAGCGGCAATGAAAAAGCGTCCGAAGAAACGACAAGAACGTACAAGTCGACGCGCGGAGACGTGGAGATCCCGACACATCCAAAACGCATCGTGACAGACCATTACGCCGGTGAATTGTTAACTGTCGGAGCAAATGTGGTCAGTTCAGGTTCATGGAGTTTCACCAATCCGTTTTTGCAGGATAAGCTGAAAGATGTCACCGATCTGGGCGATCCGATCAATGTGGAAAAAGTCATGAAGCTCAAGCCTGATTTAATCGTCGTTATGAAAGATGACAATTACGATAAGCTCTCGAAAATTGCGCCAACCGTTGTGATTCCTTATAACACGGGGAAAAATGTGCAGGAAACGGTGAAGATGTTCGGCGATGTGGCAGGCGCCAAAAAAGAAGCCGACCAATTCCTCGCCGACTTTGAAGAGCAAGCAAAAGCCGCAAGGGAAAAAATCGCCAAGGTGATCGACAAAGACGCCACATTCGGCATTTATGAAAACACGGACAAAGGCAAGCTGTGGGTATTCAACGACAACGGCGGCCGCGGCGGTCAAGCCATTTATAACGCACTCGGCTTAAAAGCGCCGGAAAAAATCGAAAAAGACATTATTCAAACAGGAGAAATGAAAGAAATCTCCATGGAAGTCCTGCCTGAGTATGCCGCCGACTACATGTTCGTCACAGATTATAACCCGAACGGCGACAGCAAAACACTCGACAAACTGAAGGAATCTTCCATCTGGAAAAACTTAGACGCCGTCAAAAACAACCGCGTCTTCATCAATGATTTCGACACCTACTATCCATACGATCCGATCTCTGTCAGCAAGCAAGTTGATTTGATCACGGAGATGCTGGTGAAGCGCGCAGAGGAGAATAAGTAAAAAAAGCTGGGAATCCCAGCTTTTTTTATTGTTTTCTGTCCTGGATGTTCGACAACTTAAAAGCAAAATTAAAGATGAAACAGAAAGGAACGAAGAATAGAATAAACATCAATATTTGATTTAATAATCCTTTCAAAGTAAATGGATATGACATGTCACCAAGGAGAAAAGATAACATCATCCACACGATAAAGATAGGAAACACCGCTTTTAAGCCAAGCCCCCTCTTCTTTCTTAACAAACCTTTACTCACGAGTCTAACAGAATAATAGCCGTTGCCAATGAAAAAAAGGATTTCGATATCTCGTATGCAGTCGTGATAAAGATGGAAATAAAGATCAGTGAGAGAAGGAGCACAAACCCTTCCATTCCTATTTTTCGTTCCTGCTCAGCCTTTTGCTGATCTCTCTGACTTCCGCCCACTTTCTACTGTTTTCCATTTACGCCAATAGAAGTCATATTACCAATAAACATCCATGAAAACAATGATTGAACAAGAACACCGCCGCTCCCGTTTCACGTGAAACAAAAACCGAAAAAATCGATATATTGGGATTCATTGTGTAAAATAACAATAATAACAAAAAGGGAGAGATGATGATGGGAATCGAAAAGGTTGGACAAATCGGGGTGCCGGTTCAAGACTTAGAGCGGGCTGCGGCATTTTATCAGGATGTATTGGGCCTGTCCCTTTTATTTCGGACAGATCGCATGGCCTTCTTTGAATGCGGCGGGCTTCGGCTTCTTCTCAGCCTCCCGGAAAAAGACGAATTTGCTCATGAAAGCTCCGTCATTTATTTTCAAGTGGAAGATTTGCCGGCAGTATATGATGAAATCGCAACAAAAGGCGTTTCTTTTCCGATAGAACCGCATATGGTGGCGAAAATGGAGCAAACGGAAACCTGGATGGCTTTCTTTGAAGATACCGAAGGAAATACCCTCGCTTTGATGAGTGAAGTGCAAGTCTAAAAGACAAAAACAGCTGAACACCTCAGCTGTTTTTCACATTCTCACAAGCGGATTGACAAGAACGATTGAGTTCACAGGCGGCGCATTTCCCCTTCCGGCTTCTTTTGACAAGCTTAACAAGCGTCCATGCCGCATAGCCAAAGATGAGCCCCCCGATGATCAGATTAAACAACTCCGCCACATCCTTCCTTATGATAATCCGAGTAATTTCCCGCCCTGATAGATGAGGAACGTGATCGCATAAGCAATCATTAACCCATAAACAATCGACAGGAACATCCATTTTTTCGAGTTCGTTTCTTTTTTAATCACGGCTACCGTTGCCAGGCAAGGAACGTATAGCAGAACGAACGCCATGAATCCGTAGGCGGCCAGCGGTGTAAATTGCTGTGCCATCATGCCTTGCAGCTGGGATTCAGGTACAAAATAAATAATGCTCATGGAAGCGACGACGACTTCTTTTGCTAGAAAGCCTGTTAAGAGCGAGGCGGCGGCCTGCCATGTGCCAAATCCGAGCGGCATCAATAACGGAGCGATCACACCGCCGATCATTGCCAAAAAGCTGTCATCCATGTCAACGCCCGTTCCGCCCGGCCCTGTATAAGATAAAAGCCAAATGAGAACAGATCCGCCAAAAATGTAGGTTCCGGCTTTGCGGACGAATCCTTTTCCTTTTTCCCAAGTCGAGCGCCATAATGTACGGGCTTGAGGCAAACGGTACGGCGGCAGCTCAATCACAAAAAACGATGTTTCTTCTTTCAGCTTCGACGATGACAAAAATTTTGCCAGCACCAATGCCGCAGCGATCCCCAGAACATATAATGACAGCACGACCAGCGCCTGGTGCGCCGCAAAGAAGGCGCCTGCAAACAGCGCATAGACCGGCAGCCTTGCCGAACAAGACATAAAAGGCGTCAGCATGATCGTCAGCAGCCGTTCTTTCGGCTGTTCAACGGTCCGGGCCGCCATAACCCCAGGCACATTGCAGCCAAAGCCGATGATCAGCGGAATAAAGGCTTTGCCGTTTAACCCGATCGCCTCCATCAGCCTGTCCATTACCATCGCCACCCGCGCCATATATCCGGAATCTTCAAGCAGCGAAATAAAGAAGAATAAAATAAAGATTTGCGGTACGAAGACTAAAACACCGCCTACACCGGCAATAATGCCGTCAAGAATCACCGCCTTGATAAACGGACTGGCAGCCATGGCCGTCAATGCTGAAGTCGTCCAATCTGTCACGGGTCCGCCGATCAATCCGTCAAGCGCATCAGACAACGGTACACCGAGCCAGTCAAATGTCAGCATAAACATGAGATACATAAACGCCAAAAAAATCGGAATCCCCAGCACCTTATGTGTCACAATCGCATCCACGCGGTCGGTCAAAGTCTGTTTTTGTCCTGAGCGAAGCTGCACAGAAGATGACAAAGCATGATCGATGTACTGCTCCCTGACATAGTAAATATGCTGATGCAGCGATTTGGCGGCTTCTTCTTGCTTAAGGCGCTCTTCGGCTTCCTTGGAAATGTCTTGTAATCTCGTTCGGTCAGCTGTTGCTTCCAGCTGTTCTTTCATTTTTGAGTTGCCCTCTAAATATTGCAGGGCCATCCAGCGCTTCGGCACGCCGGAGCGGTCCGGAATGACGGCTTCAATCCGGGTGATCGCTTGTTCCAGTGTACCGCCGTAGTTGATCATCAGCGGCTTTGGCGGCTCCCCTTTGCTTGCTGACAGATGGCGGCTCAGCTCATCACACCCTTTGCCGCTACGAGCCACAATTGGGATGACCGAAACGCCAAGCGCTTCCGACAATTTCTCATGGTTGATCAACATGCCGCGCTGTCTGGCTACATCCGTCATGTTTAAACCGATCGTGAGTGGCTGTCCAAATTCAAGCAGCTGAACCGTCAAATGCAAATTGCGCTTCAGCTGTGATGCATCGACAATATTTAATATTTCTGTAAACGATTCCTTCAATAAAAAGTCGGTGACGACCCCTTCATCACGCGATAGAGGGCTTAACGTATAAACTCCCGGGAGGTCGATCATCATTCCTTTTGTATGGCGGAGCATTCCCACTTTTTTCTCTACGGTCACTCCGCTCCAGTTTCCTACGTATTCATAGGAACCTGTTAATGCATTAAACAGCGATGTTTTACCTGTATTCGGATTCCCGAAAAGTGCGATTTCCTGACGGGTCATAGTTTTTCAACCCTTATCTTTTTTGCATCCTGCAGCCGGATGCCGACCGACTGTCCGCCTGTCTCAAACATGAACGGGCCGCCAAACGGCAGCTTCCGCTTGATGCAGATTTCAGCATTTTCTTTCATGCCGAGATGAATAAGCCGGCGCTGAACCAATTCATTGACCTCTGAAAAATCTATCATTCTTGCTCTCTCTTTTTGTTTTAAATCGGCTAAAACCATCATCGATGCCTCCGTCTGAAAATGATAATCGTTATCATACTATGATTATAGGTAATAAGTTTCCTTTTCACCAAACGAACATATGTCAAAATCAGAACAATTTTTCCAATCAAAAAAGCGAAAGATCAGCTCCGGGTATTTTTCCGGCTCTGATCTTTCCCCCCTAGCCTGCATGGTGCTGCACTTTTGGCTCTGTTCTCTGCCGCTTCGGCTGATATATTTTTCCGACAAACATATATCCATATTTCAATTTATTGACAGACCAGGACACGAAAATGGCTGCACCTGTGCCGCCAAAGAAAAGCAACGCCACAGCCGGCACCGGACTGATGCTGTTGATCCCGCTTAAGACGGCCATTCCGATAATCAGAAAAAAAGCGTGCAGTAAATAAATAGAGAAAGAATAGTTGCTGATGAACATGATTAGTCTCGGCACTGCAGTCAGCTTTGAAAACAGATGGAAGCATAGGAAAATGATGCTTATTGAGTAAAATAAAATATCCGGGCGCTTGGATGTAATCGCGATGTTTTCGCTGAAATAGGATATCGCAACGATTGACACGGCCGTGACAACAGCCGCGGTATATACCGCATACCGGTATTGATCCAATAGGGCCAAAAAGCGCTTGTAGTCTTTCCCGCAATAATAGGCCAAACAAAAATAGAACAGCCACCCGGGAAACGGCACCCATGAAAACGGAAACGAGGCCTGCTCCTGTACGACGGGCGGGTTGATAAACGTAAAATAGCATAAGTAGGCGGCGTTGACCGCAAAAGAAACGGAAAGCACCCATTTCGGTGATGCCTTTTGCAAAAAAGAGTGGAAGCACATATGCAAAAGATAAAATTGAAAGATCACGAGAATAAAATAGCCAATGAAATTCCCGAGAAAAATGTTGGCCAAAAGCTTTTGAACAATCGCTGCTGCATGAAACTGCTCCATCATCAGACCCGCCGTTAAAAACGCATCGAGAACGGCAATAAATAGAAAAGGGATAAAGATCGTTTTAAACCTCTTTTTTAAAAAACCTTCCGGAACACCGTCGGAATAAGCATGGGCCAATAAAAATTCGGAAATGAATATAAATGCCGGCGTGCTGAACATCAGCAGGGTCCGAAAAGACTCAATGACATGAACTGTATCCCCGAGCATTTCTTCCTGGAGAAACATCACCATCGATATCGCATGAAGCAAAACCACGCTTAAACAGGAGATACAACGAAGTACAAAAATTTCTTTCACTTGCACAACTACCACTCCTCTTTCAAATTTGAAATAATATCAAATTAACATAATCATCCAAATAAGGGAAGAGGCGAAGTGCTTAGGCATGTTTATTCACCTTGAGTCAGCCGTTTGCAAGAAAAAAAAGATTAGACAGCTGTCTAATCTTTTGGCTAAATTGCCGCTTTAATCTGCTTCGTATAGTAGAAGCGGACAATGAAAAAGTAGAACACCTGGATCGCAAAAAAGATCCCGAGAACCATTGCCGATTCCTTGAAAAGATTATAACGGAACGCATGTGATAAAGCGGTGAGCGCAACCGCTCCATGGACCAGGGCGACAACGATCGGCGCAAAGAAAAGGATGCCGATTTGTCTGCTCAGTACTTTTTTGAGCTCGCGGTCTGTCAGACCCATCTTCGAAATGGACTTGAACTTCTGTTTATCATCGTCAAGATCTGTATAAAGACGGAAGTAAAGGAAGCTGCCTGCGGAAACGAAAAAGACGATGCCGATAAACAATCCTACGAATAAGATGGGGCCATACCCTCTACTGATATCATATACCTCATAATCGACAGCAACGAACTGAAAAGGATCTAATTTTTTCGCCAGCTTCTCTCCGGCTTCAATCACTTGCCTGTCATTTTTGTCCTGAGCCTGCCATGCATAGAACCATGTTTCCCTTTTTGGTTTTCTCAGCTTCTGATAGTCGCTGTCTGTCACAACGTAATAAGAGCCTGTTTCAGGCAATGCCTTTGATCGAACGACTTGATCAGCGTGAATCTTTCTCTCCGGGGTAAGGGTGATCGGCTGCTTAAGCAAATCACTTCCCCCGCGGTCTTCTCGTTCGTCAAATTCGACTGCCGCGGCTTTTCCTTCTTGAAGCTTGATTTGCTCCGCACCGATAAGGACAGCGAACCGGTTATAATCGGATTGCTTGACGATCAGCACGCTTTCGCCGTTGATTTCGAAATACTTTAGTAACGCTTCGGCTTTTTCTGTTTGAATGTTCTTCTCTTTCAATGTTTCATCAATGAACACGACATCTTTTTCAGTGTTTTTGTTATTTTCCCCGGCACTATACGTGAATGTATTGGGGTTCATTTTTTTCATCCCGCCGGTCAAAAGGGTTTGAAAACCGTATAACGTGCCGATGGCGCTGAACGCGACGGTCGATATGATGGCCACCATAAAAAACGTCCGCGCATTGTCTTTCATCCGGAAAGAAAGGTCGGAAAATAAAATCATGTTCGTTTTCCGCCAAAACAAGCTCTCCCGCTTTTTAAGCCGGCGAATGACAAATACGCTCAACTGTGTAAACAGCAAATATGTTCCGAGAATGACGACAATTGTCACCGGAAGCATCGCTATAAAAACGCCGTTTCCCTTTGCAGCCAAAGCGACATAATAGCCTGAAGCCAACAACAAAGCCGCAAGCAGCGTCAGCAGGACGGATGCCTTCGGCTCGCCTTTTGACTTCTGATTTCCTTTCAGCAAATGGATCAACTTTTCACTGCGCAGCACAAATGATACGAGAAAAGAAATGAATAAAAACAGAGCAGTAAAGGATATAAACGTGACAATGATCGCCAAAAGCGGAAAATAAAAATTGAGCTTGTTTTCAATAATCAGCACATTTTCGGCTGCAAGCAGGATTAATTTTGCAAATACAAGTCCAAGGACAATCCCGCCAATCGTCGCAAAAAAGCCAATCAACATATTTTCCAAAAATACCATCGTGCGGATCTGGCGCATCGACATCCCCTGAATCATTAAAACGCCGAATTCCTTTCTTCTCGATTGCAGGAATGAGCTCATCGAGTACAATACAAAGAAAAAAGAAAAGACAAAGATAATGCCGCCGGCTACAGAGAGACCTCCGGACGCCTTCTGTCCCATGCCGGTGCTGAGGGAATCCCCGCCAAGAGCCGGATGGAATGCAAATATCGCAAATGTAAAAAACACCATCACCGTGAACATGCTGCTGAGAAAATAAGCGGCATAAAGCCTTTTGTTGCGAATGACGTTGTTAAACGCGAACTGACGAAAGGTCATGTGCATCCCCTCCCAGCAAAGAAAGCGTGTCGAGAATCTTTTGGAAAAAGGCCTGACGGTTATCGCCGCGGCTCATTTCCGAATACAGCTTTCCGTCTTTAATAAAGACGACCCGGTTGCAGAAGCTGGCCGCTTGAGGATCGTGCGTGACGAGCAGCATTGTCGTCTTCTCATTCCGGTTGATTGATTCAAGCATTTCCATGACATCTTTTGATGACTTCGAATCAAGATTTCCCGTCGGTTCATCGGCAAGCAGAAGCTTCGGCGAATGAATCATCGCTCTGGCTACGGCAGCCCGCTGCGCCTGTCCTCCTGATATCTCGAATGTGCGCTTTTTCATGATGTGCGTGATGCCGAGTTTTTCGGCTAAAGCGTGCGCTTTCCGCTTCATCTCTTTGACCTTTTCTCCATCCAATGTCAACGGCAGGACGATGTTTTCTTCCACCGTTAATGTAGGCAAAAGGTTAAAGTCCTGAAAAACAAATCCAAGCTCTCTCCTGCGGAACTTGGCCAGCTTTTCTTTTTTAAGCAAATGCGGATTTTTCCCGTTGATCAGGATTTCTCCTGTCGTCGGTTCATCGATGGTCGCAATCATATTTAACAGGGTCGTTTTCCGCTTCCGGAAGGACCCATGATGCCGACAAATTCCCCTTCTTCAATCGTCAGGTTAATATCGGTTAACGCACGGTATGCGATTTTTCCTTCATAAATTTTACTTGCTTGTTTGACATGAAGCATCACAAGATCTCCTTTCACATTTCACTTTCGATCTGTGACCAGTTTATCGAAACGGACGGATAGCCAGCTATCGATTATTCTTTCACTTTCATTACATCGATGTAAGGTTTTGCGTCTGTGTGAAGATCGTGCGAACCGTCGTACCCTTCCCTTCCTCTGACTCGAGTTCAAGCCGATGGCCGAGCTGGTCGGCCGCCGTTTTTGCCAGGTAGAGGCCCATGCCCGTCGATTCTCTGAATTTACGGCCGTTTTCCCCTGTGAAGAACGGATCGAATACGCGGTTTTGATCTATTTTCGGGATGCCGGCACCGAAGTCTGTCACTTCCAATACCGCTTCACCGTCTTTTTCATCAAGCGAAATGATGATGGTATTGTTTTTTCCCGCCGAATATTTCACCGCATTATGAATGAACTGAGTCAGCATGAAAAACAGCCACTTTTCGTCCGTTTCGACAATAATGCCTTGCCTTTGCTCCTGAAACTTAGGATACACCTGATTGCGAATATAAAACCGCTTGTTTTCCTGATTGACCTCATGGACAATATCGGCCAACACAACCGGTTTAACGTGGAAATCCTGTTCGATTGTACGCAGGCGGGCCATATAGAGGATGGTATTCAGCCCGGTTTTGATTCGCTCCGTCTCCTCGCGGATGCTTGATGATTCCGGTTCATCCAAATTTTGCGCCGTCAGCTCAATCACAGACAGCGGCGTTTTCATCTGGTGAACCCATTGATCCATAAAGGTCAGATGTTCTTTCTTTCCGCGCTCCAGTTCCTTCAATTCATGTCGATAATGTCTGTACTGGCTTTTCAGCAGCTGTTCAAGCGCTTCTCCCAGAGGAGACAGGGGCTGACTCGTTTTTTGAAAGGTGTCATCCAGTGACGCGAGGGTGCTGCCAAGGCGCTGATAAAAGGTGCGGCGCGTATAGTAGTGATAGACAAGGTAGCTTCCCAAAAGGAAAAAACCGAGAAAAACGGCATACAAAGCAGGCCTGATGTGTCGGTATCCATCAAGCCAGTAGACGAGCAGCATCACGAAAAACTGGAGCGCCTGTACGGCGATCAATAGATAGTGTTCTTTGAAAAAAAGCTTCATTCCTCTCCCGCCTTTACCCATGATACATTCAGGCGGTAGCCGGCGCCTCTTACGGTTTCCACCGCATCATCAATATCAAGCTCCTGAAATTTTTTGCGGACGCGGGCTATATTGACATTGAGCGTATTTTCATCAACATATGCCTGATCATCCCACAGCTTGGCCAGCAAATCTTCCCGGCCCGAAATCCGCGGGTGCCGCTCCATTAAGCTTTCGATAATATCGGCTTCTTTTTTTGTTAAAGATGCCGTTTTGCCTGCAAAACTCAATTCGAGCCGTTCCGGAAACAGCCGCAGCCCCTCTTTTTCAAGCATCCGCTCCTCGGATTTTGCCGCATATTCCCCGTAAGCGCGGCGAAGCTGGCTGCGGATTTTCGCCATGACAATCTCGGAGTGAAACGGCTTCGTAATAAAGTCATCCCCGCCGTTTTCCAAAGCCATCACCTGATCCATTTCACCCGTACGCGCCGAAATAAACAGCACAGGGCAAATCGATTCCCGGCGTATTTGCCGGCACCAATAATAGCCGTCAAAGCTCGGCAGATTAATATCAAGCAGCACAAGATCAGGCTGTTCGCTTCTGAACTGGTCCATGATATGGTCAAAATCCTCGACGACAGTGACATGATATCCGTATTTAACAATGTGGGTTCTTAATAAATCCGCAATCTTCGGATCATCTTCAACGATCATGATGTTTTGCATTGTCTGTCTCTCCTTTGTTTGGCTATATTATGACATGAAGCTGTCTCTTTCACAAAACCGGCCAACCTTACAATCGTGTAAGGAAACTGTCATATGAATCCATTTCTTCTGCTTTACTTTTTTTATAAAATTGTGCCAGACAACGCTGAAAGAGGAGTAAAGTGCCATGAAAAAACCGAATGCAAAATGGCTGGCTGCGGTTCTCATCGCCGTCGCTGCGGTGTTTGCATTGCAAAAGCTGACGGGCGGTCTTGTCCCGATAGCCGATGAGGTGATCCAAAGCATGCAGCAGCATGAATACTACGCAAAAACGACGGAGAACGCGGTAACATTCAAGAATGGCAAATATGTCTATCAACTCACCGGATTTGATGCAGGCGGAAACGGACAGCCATTCAAAACAGAGCTCGACCATAAGCTGCACCCGGGCGCATATTTGAAAATCAAAGCCAGGGGGACAAAGGAAAGCCGCATGTTTGAAATCAAAAAAGAGGCGGTGCCTGAAGGGGCTTTGGCCAAACTGGAATCATGAAAATCCCCACCTTGGGAGATGGGGATTTTGGTTTAATATTTAAAACGATTGATCACCGTTTGCAGCTCTTCAGCCAATTGCGACAATGATTCTGCCGCATATGAGATTTCCTCCATGGAAGCAAGCTGTTCCTGCGTTGAAGCAGCAACGGTGTTTGTGCCGTCTGACGTTTCTTTTGTACCAGCCGCCAATGTCTGAACCGTATTCTGGATCACTTCGACACCTGATGTCAGCTGTTGCGTGGACGCTGCCACTTCTTGTATTTGCGAAGCAACCTGTTCCACCAGATTGAGAATTTCATTGAAATTCCCGGTTGTTTCCCTTGAAAGAGCAATACCCGAGCTGACGTTCTCTTGTACAACTTTAATATTATTGACCGTTTCCACCGATTCATTTTGGATGGTTGATACCAATGCTTGTATGTGAGTGGCCGATTGATTTGTTTCATCCGCCAATTTTCTTACTTCTTCCGCCACAACGGCAAACCCTTTTCCTTGTTCTCCGGCTCTGGCCGCCTCGATCGCCGCATTCAGCGCCAGCAAGTTCGTCTGCTCGGAAATATCTGTGATCAAAGAAGAAATATCTCTGATCTCGGCAGTGCTTGCCACCAATGCCTTAAGGCCGTTTCCGGCCGAATTGACGGATTTGTCAATGAAATTCATTTGATCCAGCATTTTATGGACGGATTCAGAACCGATTTCTGCTTTGTCTTTCATCGAAGAAGAAAGGTCCGCGATGCTGCCTGTATTTGCAGCGACAGAGGAAAGGCGCTCCAACAATTCATTAATCGATTCCGAGCTTTTTTCGGTCATGGCGCTTTGCTGCGTATTACTGTCGGCGATCGTCTGCATCGCTTCGGAAATATGTTCGGAGGTTGACTTTGATTCTTCCGCGCTCGCAGACAATTCTTCCGATGAGGCTGCGACCTGTTCAGACGAGCTGCTGATCTGCTTGACAATTTGTGTTAATGAGTCGACAAAAGCATTGAACGAATGGGCCAGCTGACCGAATTCATCTTTATTTTTGACAATGACTTTTTTCGTCAAGTCCGCTTCTCCATGCGCAATGTCCTCCAGCTGCTTGTTAAGGCTTCTGAGCGGCACCATAATCGACTTCAAGAGCAATAGGCTCAGGATCACGCCTAAAATGGCTGATACACCTGTAATCGTGATGAAGAACCACTCGCTCATTTTCCCATTATCGCGAATTTCAGCTTTTAAGTCTTTGACATCCTCGTCAAGGCTGTCCACCAGTTTATTGACAGACGGATCCAATACTTCTTTTCGCAGCGATCTTTCTTCACCGAAGTGGATGGATTCTGCTTTCTTCGGACTTGAATCATAAGTTTGCAGTACTTGTTGATTTAAAGCCCAATAATCCGTAAAGTTTTGTTTAATTTCTTCCACATTCGCTTCATATTTTTCATCATGAATCAGGCCTTTGACCCTGTCGAGACTTTTTAAGACATCATCGGCCTTCTCCTTCATTCCATCGCCATATTCCTTATCACCGGTAATGATAAAACCTCTTTCATCATTTGATAATCCAGTCAACCGATATTGGATGTGCTTGACCTCTTTTTGGAACTCCATTTTGTCCTTCAGCACTTCATTCTTGCCGACCGTCGAAGAGATCACCAAAACGGAGGAAACGCCAATTCCAATGATTGAAATGACTAAAATCGAGATGATCCCCAGCAATTTCGTTTTCACTTTCATCGTATTTATCCTTCCTTATCTATGTCATAAAAAAATGTCCTGAAACAAACTTACGTCCCTATTATCGACATTATTCGTCAAATTTTGAGGTCATTTGTGAACAGACTGATCGCGGTTTTTTTAGGACAAAAAAGGTTCTGCCGGGTGAGCAGAACCTTTTGAATCAATGAATTTGTCTTTCTATGGAATGGACATTTTGATAGAAATGATGAAAATAATCATTTGTTTCCGCTACAATCACTTTCCATAATAGAAGAATGGCGATTAAATTCGGAATCATCATCAGCGCGTTGGCCATATCGGCAAATGCCCATACTGTGACAAGGTTGGCGACCGTTCCTATTCCGCAGGCGAGTATATAAACGAGGCGGTATCCTGCGATTCCCTTAGGACCGGCCAGGTACTCGAAGCACTTTTCACCATATACATACCAGCCGACAATCGTCGAAAAACCAAAGAAGATAACGGAAAGCGAGACGATATACTCTCCGGCTGCTCCCAGAACAGAGCCGAACGCTGCGCTTGTCAATGCCCCGCCCTCCAGGGTGCCGTCATGGGGAACGCCGGAAATCAATCCGCCGGAAGGGTCCCAGAAACCGGTAATGAGCAGGGTTAAACCGGTCATCGTACACACCACGATCGTGACAATAAACGTACCGGTCATGGCGACAAGCGCTTGTTTCACCGGGTGATCGGCTCTGGCATTGCCTGCGATCAATGCTGCTGTACCAAGACCCGCCTCATTTGAAAAAATACCGCGGGACACACCGTTGCGAATCGCTTCAGATACGGCAATTCCAAGAAAACCGCCGGTCGCCGCTACAGGGTGGAACGCATAATCAAAAATCAGTTCAAAAGCCGGCACGATCCTATCGTAGTTCAAAATCAGGATCAAGATCGCCCCGCCCATATACAAGAATGCCATGATCGGCACAAAGAAGCTGGCAACGGTGCTGATCCGCTGAATGCCGCCGAAAATAATCACGCTGACAAGAATGACTAAAATCAACCCTGTCACCCAGTTGGCCATGCCAAAGCTGTTTTGTGTCACATCGGCGATTGTGTTGGATTGCACACTGTTTCCTATTCCTAAAGCGGCAAAGGCGCCAAACAGGGCAAAAGCGACCGCCAGCCCTTTAAACTTGCGGCCGAGCCCGCGTTCAATATAATACATCGGCCCGCTTGAATATTCGCCCTTATCATTTTTGACGCGGTACTTGACGGCGAGCAACGCTTCCCCATACTTCGTCGCCATCCCTAACAAACCGACAATCCACATCCAAAAGATTGAACCCGGGCCGCCTAGTGTCAAAGCAGTTGCCACACCGGCGATATTGCCGTTTCCAATTGTGGCAGCGAGCGCTGTCATAAGCGCTTTAAAATGACTGACATCGCCTTCAGCAGCCGCATCCTTGGCGTCTTCTTTTCCAAACCCTATCTTAAACGCATAGATCAGGCGGCGAAATTGCAGTCCTTTTAAAACAATCGTTAAAAATAAGCCTGTCCCAAATAATAAAATTAAACTGGGCGGCCCCCATAATACATGATTAATCTTTCCTAGTATCTCTAACATATCCAAACGACTCACTCCTGACAAAGATAGCGCTTTCATATCGCATGAGATATTCTATCATAATGAAAAATCGTTATGTTTGTGAAACAACACAAAATGTAAGCGATTACATTTGTTTTTTTAACAAAACGATTTTTTCTAGTAAAATATTTTTAAAAAAAATGGACACAGATCTGTCATTGTTCACGAATTTGTTAAATTTCACAAAAAAGCGCTTTCATTTTTAATTTTCCGCACGATGTTCTTCCCGATGCAGAGAATTATACTAGCGGTAGAATCATATTTTAGGGAGGAAGACATCATGATCATTGGGATTCCAAAGGAAATTAAAAATAATGAAAACCGTGTAGCCATTACCCCTGCCGGCGTTGTCGCCCTGGCCGAAAACGGTCATCAGATCTTAATAGAACAAGGCGCCGGAATTGGGAGCGGATTTGAGGATGCCGACTATTCAGCTGCCGGAGCAGCGATCATCCCCGAAGCCAAAGATGTATGGGCGAAAGCGGAAATGATCATGAAGGTGAAAGAACCGATCAGCTCTGAGTACGGCTACTTCCGCAAAGGATTAATCCTATTCACATACCTTCATCTTGCTGCCGAACCGCAGCTTGCCAAAGCGCTCGTCGAAAGCGGTGTCACGGCCATCGCATATGAAACGGTCCAAGTTAATGGAACGCTTCCGCTCCTGACGCCGATGAGTGAAGTGGCGGGACGGATGGCGTCACAAATCGGAGCCCAATTTCTTGAGAAATCAAAAGGCGGCAAAGGCATTCTCTTATCCGGTGTACCGGGTGTCAAACGCGGCAAAGTCACGATCATCGGCGGCGGTGCGGTGGGAACAAACGCTGCTAAAATCGCCGTCGGCCTCGGCGCTGACGTCACACTGATCGACCTGAGCGCAGAGCGGCTGCGCCAGCTCGACGACATGTTCGGCAAGGACATCCAAACGCTGATGTCCAATCCGCTCAATATCGCAGAAGCGGTCAAAGAGTCAGATCTTGTGATCGGCGCGGTATTAATTCCGGGAGCAAAAGCGCCAAAGCTTGTCACAGAAGAAATGATCAAGTCCATGTCGCCGGGCTCAGTTGTCGTGGATGTTGCAATTGACCAGGGCGGAATCATTGAGACGGTCGACAAAATCACGACACATGACAACCCGACCTATACAACACACGGTGTCGTCCATTATGCCGTTGCAAATATGCCCGGCGCCGTTCCGCGCACATCAACGATCGGCTTAACAAACGTCACCATTCCTTACGCCATGCAGATCGCCGGCAAAGGTGTTGAAAAAGCGATTGCCGAGAATGAGGCGCTGGCTCGCGGTGTCAACGTGGCGAACGGAAGCATCACATATGAAGCGGTCGCCCGCGATCTTGGATACGAATACACCTCTGTAGAGGATGCGCTTCGGCAAACAGCGGCTGTGTAAACCCATCCCTCCCCATCGATTTGATGGAGAGGGTTTTTTCGGTTTAAGTGACAACATTGTCACCGGGATGTAAGGAAAATCGATAGTACAAAAGCAGCCGTATGGGATAAGGTGGCACTATAAAAATTTCTCCGAGGGAGGATATGACTTTGAGACTGTTTGAAGTGCTGCTGCTTTTGTCGAACACAGGTGTATTGTTGTCCGGTTTTTTTAGAAAGAAACAGCGCAGGATTGCGATTATCATTGGAAGCGGAATTGCCCTGCTTTTCCTGGTCATACACTGGGCGACCGAAGGGTTGCGGGTGCAGCTGCTTTTCCCATATGCCCTGACGGTTCTGTTCTTTGTCGGTTCCATTTATGGATGTTTTAAAAAAATGCTTTTCGAAATATCCCCCGTCACATTTACGTGCTGTGTACTGTCATGCTTATGCTGACCGCGGGCTTCTTGTATGCTTTTCCCGTTTTTCAACTTCCGAAGCCGACGGGTGAATATCAGGTAGGAACACAGACTTTTCACTTTGTCGATTCTGACAGAGATGAGATTTTTGATGAAGTGAAAGAAGGCAAACGGGAGTTGATGGTACAAGTGTGGTACCCGGCAAAACATGCCGATGGAAGACCCGCTCCGTTTATGGAAGGCTCCGTGCTGAAGGAGGAACCGCTCTCGAAAACGCTCAGCCTTCCATCCATCGTGACCAACTATTTGACATACATTCAGAGCCATTCCTATGAAGGGGCCGAGATTGCCGATAACAGCCGTTCTTATCCGCTCATCATCTTAAACCACGGCTACAAGTCATCGCGGTTTTTTCATACTTCACAAGCTGAAAACCTTGCCAGCCATGGCTATATCGTCGCCTCCATCGACCATACATACAGCGCTTTTGCCACCGCATTTCCCGATGGAAGGATGGCCCCGATGAAAACAGATGAATATTTGATCGCTGAAAAAAACTACCGCGACAAGGTAGGGAAGGTTTGGACAGACGATATAAAATTCGTTCTCGACCAGTTCGAACGAATCAATGCCGGGAACCTTCCCACCCGCTTGAAAGGGAGTGTCGATATGAACCATATCGGCGTCTTTGGCCACTCCTTCGGCGGAGCCGCTTCATACGACGCCTCTTATGACAGCAGAGTCACAGCGGGCATTGACCTTGACGGCGGCCTGTACCGCTACCATAACCGTCCGGGTTCAACCAAACCTTTTCTGTTTATGTTCTCTGAAAGCACATTCAACCGCTTTAATAAAGTCAGACAGAAATACGTCTATACTGATAAAGAATTAAAAACAATGGGGGCAACAAGAGAAGAAATCGCTAAGGAGACAAAAGACGCCGAAGCTGAGATCGCCCATTTTCAAAACGCCGGCAAGTACGGCGGCCACATTCTGTATGTCAAAGGAATGGAACACTACAACTTTGCCGATGTCCAGTTTTTCACCCCCTTTCTCCGACAGACCGGAATGACAGGACAAATCGATCCGCTAAGAGCGGCTTCCATCGTCAACGCCTATACCTTAAGCTTTTTTGACAAACATTTAAAAAACAAAAGCGGTCGGCTGCTTGAAGGGCCGGCTGACGAGTTTCCCGAAGTGAAATTTGCCGATACGCTGTTTGATGGGAGAAAGCAATGAAAAAGAAGCCCAGATTTTGTGTCTGGGCATTACTTTTATTTTTCCCTGTCATCTTGCTTTTTGATACAATACAAAATCGTCAATACTCCCCCACGCGCCCGGCCCCGCTGTCACGCTTACACCAATCGTCACCGCCCCGTCTTTCACAAGGATCTCCGAAATCTCAGGGTTCTTCCAGTTTCCCCAGCCATTCACGGCTGCGGCAGCTCGATATTCTTGGCCGCTTGTTTTCGCAAAAAGATATAGTTCCGCACCTTCAGCGTTCCCGCCTTGCAAAAACGCCGAAAGCTGATATGTCCCCCGCTTCAACCCGGTAATCGTCTGTTCTGCTTTGAAATCGACTCTGTCATCCGAGAAAAAATGAAGTGAAACATTTCCCGACTTGGCGTCTGCGGAATTTTCCAGGTAGTCGGTGTGAGGGGAAGCGCCGTTCCCGTCCACATGCTGCTGTCATGCTCTTCAAAGCCAGGATTCAGCACAAGATTTTCAGGTGAGCCAAAACGGTCTTTCCGCCTTTGACAACACCTTCGATCACATATTCTCCAACACCTTTTTTGATGGCCCGTTTCAACGCTTTTTGATCCCATGTCACAACGGCGCTTCCCTCGTCTCCGTTATTGTAGGTGACCTTTACCGATTCAGGCAGAGAAATGTTCCCGCCTGACACTGCGTTTATCGAAACGTCTTTGATCTCGTCAATTGAAAGGCGCACCACCGCACCTGTATCGACGTATTGAAAGACGTTGAGAGAGGGCAATGGACGACCGTTGAAATCAAATAATGCCTGATTGTCTACAGCACTTCCGCCAAACCACTTTCCGGCGTCTTCGGGATCATATTCGGCGGCATAGCTTGTGGCCCAGCCCGAGCCATATGTTTCCCACAGCGTTTTATTTTTTTGGAGCTGATGAGCCGGGCCGACAGGAATCCATGCCGGCTCCCAATAAAAAACGCCAATCCCCGCGTCCCCAACATCAGCAACCGCTTGAATCACATCTCTCACCGCATGCGCCTGCCCTTGAACGGTGACCGGGTAATGTAACGTTTGGCCCGAATCTTTTGGTGCCGTGTTTTCATGGCCATCCCCGTCCTCGGCTGTATACGTATAGGAGGTCTCCGCAACCATCACCTTTTTACCGTAATGGTCGGCCACATGTTTCAGCACCGATGTTAAATTGGCTAGTGTCCCATGCCAAAATGGATAATACGAGCTTGAAAAAACGTCATAGTCTACACCGTTGCGGTCAAGGGTTTCAGCGATTGCTTCATACCGCCCCGGCGTTTCGGGATTGGTAAAGTGAAGAGCCACCAAAACATTTGAATCCACGTCTCTGACCGCTCTGCTCCCTTCATTAAACAATTCGCACATCTTTGACCAGTCTTTTTCACCGGCCATCCCCCCGTTTGTCTCATTGCCAACCTGGACCATGCCAATATCGATTCCCTCTTTTCGCATCGTCTCCAGGCTTTCTTTTGTATATTGGTAGAGCGCCCGTTTTTTATCTTCAAAGCTTAAGTTCGCCCATGCCTTTGGGGCCTTCTGTTTGGCCGGGTCAGCCCAGAAATCGGAGTAATGGAAATCGACCAGCAGTTTCATGTCGTTGGCCGTCGCCCGTTTTCCGATTTGAACGGCCTTCTCAAGATCGCTGTTGCCCCCTCCATAGCCGTGTCCTTTTCTATCATATGGATCATGCCAGACACGCACCCGCACATAATTGACGCCCGCTTCTTGAAGGGTCTTAAATATGTCCTGTTGTTTACCGGACTCATTGTAAAATTCCACGCCGCTTTGTTCTAAAGCGATCACACTGGAGACATCAACTCCTTTTATAAAATCCTTGTCGATCCCGTCTACTTTTTTTACAAAAATATCAGCTTTTACCGGTGCAGAAGCAGCCCCGGCTTCAGCCGGTCGTTCGCCTAACACGACCATCAGTGCGCAAAAAACAGCCAGCAATGTTGGGTACCTTCCTCTTTTTCTCATACTTTCTCCCACCCCTTTTCAAGAAAGCGTTTTCAATTAATCTTTAAAAAAAGCATCCGCTCATGGCTGTCATAAGAGAACGAGCGGATGACCTTGCTGCTACATATTCTTTCGGTTGACTGCGATTCTCGTTTCATACTTGTCCAATGTCACATCACCTGTGATCAATTCACCGGTCAGCATATCCGTGACACTTGATGAAAATGTAACAGGCTGGCGCTTTTCTGTGAAATTCATGACGAAGATATAATCATGTTCATCATTCTGCCGGACCTGGACAGACACTCCTTTGCCGTGATTGACCGGAAATGCCGGCTTTAAGGACAGCTCTTCCATCAAGGATTGGTAAAAATCGCGGTGAAATTGATCGTTTAACCGCGCTCCGATGTAGTGCGTTTTCCCTTCTTGATAGCGGTGGCTTGTAACAGCCGGCGAATTCGCATAAAAATCATCCTGATAGAAGCCTTCAGCGACTGCCGCGTTTATTTTCAGCACGGTTGCATAGTCTCTCAGTTCATACGACTGGTTCCGGTAAGCTACTGCATTTTTGTCGCCTGGATAAAGCGTGTCCGTCTCCATGGGCTCAATGCCAAATATCTCTTTCAGGTCGGGATGCCATCCGCCTAAATAGGTTAAGTCATGTTCATTCACAAGCCCGCTGATGTAAGTCATGACTAATGTACCGCCATTTGCCACAAATGCTTTCAAACGGGCGATCGTTTCTTCGCTTGCTAAATAAAGCATCGGCGCGATTAGAAGTCGGTATGAGGAAAAATCCTGTTCCTTGGTGATGACGTCGACGGGAATATCCCGTTCCCAAAACGGGCGGTAATGCTCATGCAATGTTTGCATATAGCGCTTCGTTTTCAGCCCAAACCCTTGCGCATCAGCAAGCGCCCAATGGTTTTCCCAGTCAAACAGAATCGCTGTGTCCGCCGGACGATTCGTGCCGACGACCTCAGACAGCTGCTCCAGCGTCTGCCCCACCTTCACCACTTCTTGAAAGACGCGGTTCTCTGTACTGTTGTCATGGCCAACAACCGCACCGTGAAATTTTTCCGATGAGCCGCGGGATTTCCGCCATTGAAAATAGAGGATGCTGTCAGATCCGTGGGCGATCATCTGCACAGAAGACAGAAGGTGCATGCCCGGCCGTTTCGCTTTATTAAAATCGTGCCAATTGACAGCGCTTGGCGTCGATTCCATTAAGAGAAACGGCTGCTGTTTCAGGCTGCGGTACAAATCATTGATAAAGCCGACTTTCATGGCCAAATCTGCTGTGCTTTCCCAATCATTGTGCCAGGCGGGATATGCGTCCCAGCTGATCACGTCCAGGTGCTTGGCAAACCTGCTGTAGTCCAGCCCTTGAAACGGAATGAGATCATGCGTGTCCGCCATAAAGTTGGTCGTAATCGGAATATTCGGCGTGATTTCCTTTAACGGAACGATTTCATTTTGAAAAAAAGAGATCGTCTGGTCAGTGACGAAGCGGCGCCAGTCCAAATTCAAGCCGTGCACCGCATGTTCCCCGATCGGAGACGGCGATTCAATCTGTGACCAATCGTTGAAGGTATGGCTCCAAAAAGGCGTCCACCATGCGTCATTCAAAGATTTAAGATCATGGTTGTACCTCTTTTTCAGCCAGTCTCTGAAGGCGTGCTGACATTGATCACAATGGCATTCTCCTCCGTATTCGTTGGAAACATGCCACATCAAAAGGGCAGGATGGCTGCCGTACCTATCAGCCAGCAAGCGGTTGATCTCTCTCGTTTTTTCACGGTATACGTCTGAAGTGAAGCAATGATTGTGCCTTCCGCCATGCAGCTGTTTGACACGTTCCGCATTCACGCGCAGCACTTCCGGATACTTTTGCGACAGCCAAGCAGGACGGGCGCCGCTCGGTGTCGCTAATATAATCCGGCCGCCATTCCGGTGAATGCTCTCAAACATATCATCCAGCCATTCAAACGTATAGACGCCTTCCTCCGGCTCAAGAGCGCTCCATGAAAAAATCCCCACTGAAAATGTATTCGTATGGGCAAGCTTCATCAGCCTGATGTCATCCGCAAGAATATCCGGACGGTCAAGCCACTGATCCGGATTGTAGTCTCCCCCGTGAAGCATGTATTTTGCTTGTGTCGTATAAATTTTTGGCATGATACTCTCCTTTTTTAGACCATATTCTGCTGACTATCCTTTTGTTCCGCCTGCCGTCAATCCTGACACAAAGTTCTTTTGCAGCATGATAAAGATGACGGCTACCGGAATGCTGATCAAAATGGCGCCGGCGGCAAACGTCGTATAGCTGGCTCCCATCACTTCATTGACTAAATTGTATAAACCGATCGGCAATGTATACGACTCCGGTGTCCGCAATATCGTCGAAGACAAAACGAAATCCCCGAGCGGCCCGGTGAATCCGTTCATGGCAACGACCGCGATCATCGGTTTGGATAGCGGCATAATAATCTGCAGAAAAATCCTTGTATTGCTTGCGCCGTCAATCTTAGCGCTCTCATCCAAATCGATGGGAATCGAGTCCATATACCCTTTCATCAAATACGTGTTCATCGGTATGAGTCCGCCGATGTACAGCAAAATCAGCAGCCAATGGCTGTTCATCATTCCCAGCATCTGCGCTAAAACAAAGAGCGCAACCAAAGCCGAAAATTGAGAAATCATTTGCAGCAGCATGAACAAAACTAAAGCGTTTTTTCTTCCTTTAAAACGAAATCTTGAAAAAGCATAAGCTGTAAAAGAAACGCTGATGACCGACCCGACCATCGTAAAGATGCTGATTTTCAGCGAGTTTACATACCATTGCCCGTATTGGAGGCTCTCTTTGCCGGCGAATAATTCTCTATAGTGATCCAATGTCGGATTTGCCGGAATGATAGAAGTACTGACCAAACTGTTGCCGGGATTAAAGCTGGCTCCCACAGTCCAAAGCAGAGGGTAGATGATAACGGCTGTCATAAAAACCAACAGAGAGTAGGTCAGAAGGAGCCGAAAGAGTCTTCTTTTCTTCATATGTTAAGCCCCCTCTTTGAAAGAATTTGTCCGTCTGAACTGCCACAATGCGATCGAGATGACAAAGACCGACAGCAGGATCGTCAATGCGGCAGCTAAAGAGTACTGGCTCGACTGCATCGTTAATTTGTAAATCCAGGACACCAGGATATCGGTTCCTCCCGCTGTTGACCCGGGAACAGCCGGACCGCCTCCATTGAATAGATAAATAATATTGAAGTTATTAAAATTAAAAGTGAATTGCGTAATGATAATCGGCGCCATCGCGATTAAAATCAGCGGCAATGTGATATGCCTGAATTTCGAAAACGCAGACGCGCCGTCAATGGTCGCCGCTTCATAAAGGTCGTCCGGAATCGACTGCAGAACACCGGTCGTTACAATGAACACATAAGGAAATCCGAGCCATCCCTGCATGAGGATCAGCGCCAGCTTCGTCCAATTGGCATTCGTCATCCAAGGAATCGGATCGATGCCGAATGCGGCGAGGATTTGATGATTGAAAGCACCGAAGCTGTCATTAAAAAGGCCGGCAAACACGAGAATGGTAACAAAACCGGGCACGGCCCAAGGCAAGACCAGAATCGTCCGGAAAAACTTTTTGAAGCGGACTTCCTTCTGATTGACGACAACCGCCAACAAAATTCCCAACCCGACTTGGAGCGTGGAAGCGACAAGCGTCCAAACGATGGTCCAAGCTAAAACATCCAAAAAGGTCGACCGCCAAATATCAACGGTGAAAATTTCGGAAAACGTTTTAAGTCCTACCCAATCGACAAGATGGGCTGGCGGAGAATGGTAGAGGTTATAGTTTGTAAAAGCTAAGGCAAAGCTGAACAAAATCGGAAACACAACGGCAAAAATCAGGATGAACAGCGATGGCCCGCTGATGAGATACGGATATCCTTGCGCCATTAAGTTTTGATATTGTTCCTTGAGTGAACTGAGCTCCTTTTGTTCATCGCGCCTCTTTCCGTTTTGGTAGGCGTCCCGCAAATTGGCGTAATAGACAGCCAGCCCAAAACAGGTGACAATCACGGCAATGATGCCTTCTGCCAATAGAAAAATCGAGTTGTCGCGCGGCACTTCGGTTCCAAGTGTAAACACGCCCCACAGCCCCATATTCAGCAAATCGCCAAAAACCGCAAAGAACGAGACGCCTAAAAGAAGGAATAACAGACCCTTTATCCATTGTTTATTGTAGAATTGGCCCAAACCGGGAACGATTGATAATAGTAAAGCTTTTTTGCGATGCTGCACCTTCTCTTTCACCTCTTTATATTGACGTCCTGATCATAAATGGCGCCAAACTTAAGATAAGTTTGACACCACCCGCCCGCGGCTTATTTGCTGCCGCTGTGCTTCGCTTTGATCTGTCCTTGTATCGTTTCGGCGGCTTGATCAAGCGCTTTTTTCGGTTCGGCTTTTCCGGTTGCGATCGTTTGCAGAGCCGCATCCGCCGGCGTCCATACTTCATTCATCTCAGGAATATTCGGTGTCAACTCTGAGTACTGAGATTGTTCGGCAACAGCTTGAGCCGCTTCGCTTTTTGTGACGGCAGGATCATCCGCCAGTTCTTTGACAGCGGGAACTTCTTTTGTGATCTCATATCTCTTCTTTGAGTTTTCTTTATTGGCGAGGAAGACGACTAATTCTTCCGCTAGATCGGCATTCTTCGAATAAGCGCTTACATTGTAGCTTTTCACACCGACAAAAGAACTCATATGCTTGCCGTTGGACAGCTTAGGCAGCTTGGCAACCCCGTAGTTGATGCCCGCTTTTTTGAATGGTTCCAGATTCCATGGGCCTGAAATGATCGCTGCTGCTTTTCCTTCCGTAAACAGCGATTCCAGCACATTGATCCCCTGCTCCCCAATAATTCCGGCAGGGAACAGCCCCTCTTGATAAAACTTCTGAATGTACTCGGCGCCTTCGACTGCACCTTTGTTGTTCAAGCCGAGATCGGCCGGATCATAAGTGCCGTCTGCATCGCTCTTAAAAATGTAGCCGCCGTATCCTCCCATGACGCTCTGCGCATAATAAATCTGGTCAAACAGCGCCAGGAAGCCGAATTTTTTGCCGTCAGCCGTTTTTTTGGAATACTCATACCATTCATCCAGCGTTTTCGGCAGTTCTTTTTCAGAAATCAAATCTTTATTATAGTAGAGCATCGTCGTTTCGACCGCTTTCGGCAGGCCGTAGACCTTGCCGTTTGTCACCTGGGATCTCATTGCCGGTTCCGTATAGATCGATTGGATTTCTTTGTCCACCTTTAATTCCTTGATCAAACCTTCCGTTACCGCTGTCCCGATTTGGTCTCCAGGCATCGTTAACACATCCGGCCCCGTTCCCGCCGGTCCATCCATCCGCAAGTCTTCGATCTGCTTTGCATAAGGCTTTTCAACGACTTTGACAGATACGCCGTGCTCTTTTTCAAATTGGGCGACGGCATCTTTGATGCCTTCGCTTTTCTCTTTATCTTCCCAGACCACGAGTTCCTTTTGCTTCGAGTCTGATGCTCCATTGCTGCTCTCTTTAGGCCCGCAGGCAGTTAAAGACAAACTGAGAGCGATGACACTGCTGATTCCAACATATTTTTTCATATTCATCATTTGTCTCATTCCTTTTATTGGAGTGAAAGCGCTTTACAAAAACAATATAGCATGTCCCAGGAAAAGTGTAAACAATTATTTTACTTACTAAGGTAAAATATTTTACGAAAAAGCGCAGGCTGTTATTCAGCAGCCCGCGCTTTTTTAATTGGTGCTTTTCCTGACCACCAGCTCCGCACCGATATATAGCGTTTTTACAACTTTTCTTTTTTCAAGTATTTGCTCCAGAAGCAATTCAATAGCGTTTTTGCAAAGCTCTTTAATATCGATATGGAATGTCGTCAGCGGGGGAGATACGTATTTCGCCACACTGATGTTGTTGATGCTGATGATGCTCACCCTGCCCGGGATGGCGATCCCTTTTTCATTTAAGGCCTGAAGGCAGCCTACGGCAATCGGGTCCGCCGCTGTAAAAAAGGCCGTCGGCAGCTTTTCACCCAATCTTTCAACCGCTTTTTCCATCAGATGGTAGCCGTTTTCCACCGAAAAACCCCTGCGGCAAAAAATAAAGCTTTCCTCCAAGAGCCCTTTTTCCCTCATATCATCGCGAAACGTTCGTTCCCTTACGTCCATTTCGTCTTCATCAGTATTGGGATTATGGTACGTACCGCCGATAAAGCCGATCTTTTCATGCCCTTTCTCAATGAGAAAGTCTACCGTTTTCCTCGTCATCTGCTTTAAGTCCGGTCTGACTGAATCAAAATGATTCGGATCAGGCGTCGAATCGATGAATACTCCGTGAGGCGTCATCTGTCTTAATCGGATTAATTCATCATCTGAAAATGAGCCGACCGCAATGAATCCTTCTATGTTTTCGGGAATGGCGTCAATGCCGCCCGAAATTTTATAGGTCGTCAGTTCAACGTTGAATTGCTTTGCGAGCTTCTCGATTTCCAGCCTCATCGTTTTAAAATACACGTCTTCAAGCTCTTCTTTATCCGTCAGCCAGTACAGAAACGCGATGTTTTTCACCAGTGTCCTGATCGTTTTCTTACGGTAGTTCAGGCTTTCCGCCACTTCAAATATTTTCTCCCTCGTCTCATCAGGTACGGAAAGGCTTTCGTCGTTATTCAATACGCGGGAAACCGTTGAGATGGAATACCCCGCCTTTTCTGCAACATCTTTTATCGTCGCCACGATTGTAAAACCTCCATGTGAACATCTTTATTTTAAAAAGGGATTTTATTTTTAGTAAAATATTTTACTAATTTAACGTTGATTTGCGTAAAAGTCAAGTGCTGATTGCCCTATCCCTGCCAATAAGGATTTTACATGAAAACGCTTCATTTGAAAAAACACTTTTTATTGCACCAATTGAAAACCCGTAGTAAACTGATGTTGAACTTAATTAAATTAATTTATTAAGTCTGCACGTCAAACGAATGGGAGGATATATGAATACTGCAGCCGCTTTATCTAACGACTTTCATTCTATTTTTAAGACAGAAAAGACACCGCGAACCTTTTTTGCTCCGGGAAGAATCAACTTAATCGGCGAACACACGGATTATAATGGAGGGCATGTTTTCCCCGCCTCGATTTCATTTGGCACCTATGCCCTTGGCATAAAGCGCGATGATCAAATGATCCGTTTCTATTCAAAGAACTTCCCTGACAAAGGAATCATTGAATGCAGCTTGAGCGATTTAGCCTTTGATCAGTCTGACGGCTGGGCCAACTATCCGAAAGGAATGTTCCTTTTGATGAAAGCGGCAGGCCATCAAATCATTCACGGCGCCGATATTTTGTATTACGGAAATATTCCGCACGGGGCGGGCCTCTCTTCTTCCGCATCGATTGAGCTTGCGACAGGCGTTTTGTTAAAAGGGCTTTATGATTTGCAAACAGACACAATCTCCATGGTGAAGCTCGGACAAAAAGTCGAAAACGAGTACATCGGCGTGGGGAGCGGCATTATGGATCAATTTGCGATCGGCATGGGGAAAAAGGATCACGCAATTTTGTTAGACTGCCATACACTTGATTACACATACGCTCCTTTCGTGTTGAAGGAACACGATGTGATCATCATCAATTCAAACAAACAGCGGACGCTGGCCGGGTCTAAATATAATGAAAGGCGCGCCCAATGCGAAGAGGCGCTCGGCGATCTGCAGCAGGAGTTATCGATCGCAAGCCTGGGCGAATTGACGGCGGAAGCATTTGAAGCTCATCAGCACCTCATCCGCAATGAAACCAATCAAAAACGCGCCAAACATGCTGTGTACGAAAATGCCCGGACGCTGAAAGCGCTGGAAAAACTTCGCGAGGGCGACCTTGCCGGATTTGGCAAGCTGATGAATGAATCTCATGTGTCATTAAGGGATGATTATGAAGTGACAGGGCTGGAGCTTGATACCATTGTCCAAGCGGCCTGGGAACAGGACGGCGTCCTGGGTGCCCGCATGACCGGCGCCGGGTTCGGCGGCTGTGCGATTGCGATTGTAGAAAAAGACCGGACAGACAGCTTTAAAGAACGCGTGAATGCCGTCTACCGCGAAACAGTTGGCTATGATGCCGCTTTTTATACTGCTGCGATAGGCGACGGCGCCAAAGAAATATAGAAAGGGGAATTGATATGAGTGTGTTGGTTTTGGGCGGTGCCGGCTATATCGGTTCACACGCCGTGTATCAATTAATAGACAGAGGGGAAAACGTCGTTGTCGTTGACAACCTCGAGACCGGCCAAAGGCAGGCGGTACATCCTGATGCAGCCTTTTATGAAGGGGATGTGCGCGATAACAACTTCCTTCGCACTGTTTTTGAAAAGGAACATATTGAAGAAGTGATCCACTTTGCCGCCAGTTCACTTGTCGGCGAATCGATGATAGATCCGCTCAAATATTACGACAACAATGTATCCGGAACACAGGTTTTACTTCAGACGATGCTCGAGCACGATGTAAAAAAAATCGTATTCTCCTCGACGGCGGCCGTCTATGGAGAGCCTGAATCGGTGCCTATTACAGAAGACATGCCGACAATGCCGACAAGCACCTACGGGGAAACGAAACTGATCATGGAAAAGCTCATGAAGCGGACTGAAGAAGCCCATGGGATCAGCTTTGTGTCTCTCAGGTACTTCAATGTTGCAGGAGCAAGGGAAACGGGAGAGATCGGAGAAGACCACCGTCCGGAAACACACCTTGTCCCCATCATCCTGCAAACCGCTCTCGGACAAAGACCGCATGTTACGATTTTCGGTGATGACTATGATACACCCGACGGCACGTGCATTCGTGACTATGTTCATGTTGAAGACCTGATTGACGCCCATCTGGCGGCATTAAACTATTTAAGAAAAGGCGGCAAAAGCGATATATTCAACCTTGGCAGCAGCGAAGGATTTTCGGTGAAAGAAATGATTGATGCGGCCAGAAAGGTAACCGGGAAAGACATTCCCGCCGAGATCGGCAAGCGCAGATCCGGCGACCCGAGCATCCTGATTGCCGGATCTGACAAGGCAAAGCAGGTTCTGGGCTGGAGGCCTTCGCGCACTTCTGTAGCAAAGATCATTAAAGACGCCTGGAAGTGGCATTCCTCACATCCAAACGGGTACAGGAAGGAAGTGTCAACATGATTGAACAAGACATAGCCGGACTTATTCAAAAAGCGCTTGAAGCAGGGTTAATCGAACCGGCTGACGTGAACTACGCGCGCAACCAAGTGATGAATCTGCTGGGCCTGGAATCGTTTCCTGAAGAAGCCCCTGCGGCTTCCGGCGGCTCCATCCCAGACCTTTTGGAAAAACTCGCCGACTATGCAGTCGAACACGGCGTGATAACCGACGACATAGACGCGAAAGACATGCTGGCGGCAAATGTGATGAACTGCTTTGTTGCAAGACCTTCTGTCATCAATGCCGTGTTTCAGCAAAAATACGAGCAATCGCCATGGGAGGCCACCGAATATTTTTATCAGCTCAGCAAAAACAGCAACTACATCCAGACGAAACGAATTGAAAAAAATGTTTCGTATCAGATGGATACACCTTACGGCACAATGGATATTACGATCAATTTGTCAAAGCCGGAAAAAGACCCTGAGCAAATCAAACGGGAACGCGCCGCTGCAAAACAATCACGCAGCTATCCGACGTGCCTATTGTGCAAAGAAAACGAAGGGTATGCCGGACGAATCGGATATCCTGCCCGGGCGAACCACAGGATTATTAAAGTCCCGCTCGCCGGTGAAAGCTGGTATTTTCAATATTCTCCATATGCTTACTATAACGAGCACAGCATTTTATTTTCTGAGCAGCATCGGCCGATGAAAATTGATAAGCTTGCCTTTCACAGACTGCTTGCTTTTACAGAGCTGTTTCCGCATTATTTTATCGGATCGAATGCCGATTTGCCGATCGTCGGCGGGTCTATTTTAAGCCATGACCATTATCAGGCCGGACGATATGAGTTTGCGATGACGCGCGCGGAAGACGCGTTCTCCTTTCAAATCAAACAACACCCTGACATCGAAGCGTCCGTTTTAAAATGGCCGATGTCTGTCATCCGCTTGAAAGGAACTGCGATCAACAGCCTTGTTGAAGCGGCGGACGATATTTTTCAGACGTGGAAAAACTACTCGGATCAACAAGCGGATATCACCGCTTTTACAGATGGTACGCCTCATAACACGATTACGCCTATCGCAAGAAACGTGAGCGGCGTTTATGAAATCGACCTTGTGCTCAGAAACAACCGGACATCTGCCGAGCACCCATATGGCATATTCCACCCGCATACTGATGTTCACCATATTAAGAAAGAGAATATCGGCTTAATCGAAGTGATGGGCCTAGCCGTCCTTCCTCCCCGCTTAAAGACCGAATTGGCGGCAGTAAAAGAATTCCTGCTCGGTCAGTCAGATGCCGTTGAAGCGCATCACCGGGAATGGGCCGAACAGCTCAAAGCCGAATACGGAGAGCTGTCCGAGCCGGAGCAGGCTGAATCAATTGTACGAAAAGAACTTAGCAAGAAATTTGTCAAAGCCCTTGAGGACGCCGGAGTTTTTAAAGATCGCGAAGCTTTCATGCGCTTTATCCGCACAGTCAATCATCAGGGGTAAGGCTTCACCGGTGTTAAAATAGGCGAAAAAAATAAGCTTACTTTAGCACCGGATCAAACAGCTCCGCCAGCAGCAATGAAACGGCTCCGTAAAGCGTCGCTTCATCGCCGAGCTTCGTTATCGTCACATCCGTCTGCCTCGCTTCGGCTGTTAAAGCTTTCTGCTGTATCGTTTCTCGTATCGCCGGCAATATGAACCTCCCGCCCTTCATCACTCCGCCGCCCAGCACGATTTTGCCCGGATTGACAAGATGAATGAAGTTGGTCAGCCCGATTCCGATGATCACACCAGTTTCCCGAAAAAGTTCGATACACGTTTGGCAGCCGTTCTCGGCCATTTCAAACAAATCTTTAGCTGTCAGGCTGTCCTGCCTTTCCTTCAACCGCTTTTTCCCCCGTTCGGCAATCGCTTTTCCGCTCACAATCGTCTGCAGGCAGCCGCGGTTGCCACATTCGCACTTTTCTCCATTGATATCAATGATCATATGGCCCAGTTCACCCGCGATTCCTTCAACTCCATGGTACAGTTTTCCGTTGATGACGATCCCCGCACCGACGCCGCGGCCAATATTCACGGCAGCCATGCTGCCTGCGTCATCGTGGCCGCCGAACCACGATTCGCCAAGCGCCATCGCCCTGGCATCGTTTTCAACTCTTACGGTTAAGTTGAATTCTTGTTCCAGCACATCTTTAATGGGAATATTGGTTAAGTTTAAAATCGGCGCAATGCGTGACATTCCCGTTTCAGCATCGACGACCCCGTGCATGGCGATGCCGATCCCGATGATCTTTTCTTGATCGACATCGGCCCGCCCCAAAATCGCATAGATATTTTCTTTTAAAACATCCATGAACATCTCGTTTGTCAGCGGTTTTTTCAACAGGCTCGATGTCCGCTGCAGAATCCCTCCGGCTAAATCGGTTAAGACGCACTCCACCGTCTCAGGCCCGGCATCAATGCCTATGACATAAAAGGCACCTGTGTTGATGTGCAGCATTGTCGGCTTTCTTCCGCCGCTCGAATGACCGAGCGTGCTTTCTTTGACGAGTCCTTGTCCGATCAGCTCTTTGACAATGCTTGAGACCGTAGGCGGGGTAATCTTCGTCTCTTTGGCGATCTCGGCTCTCGAAATCGGCTCTGATGTTCTGATTTTATTGAGAATGATCGACTTGTTCACCGATTTCATTAATTGAAATGTTCCTCGCTGCATGGGAATCCTCCATTGAATGATTTGTTTTATTGTAGCACACATAATTAATTTAATTAATTAACGAGATGATAAATTGTAGTTGCTTTTCGCAAAATAGTCAGTTAAACTGACTATATACAATACTGATAATAAAAAGAGGTGATTATACTGGATCTATTAAGCCAGTCTTACGGGTTTTTATTAGGAAAAGTCCTTCAGCAAATGGAAAACAAGGTCGCAGATGCCCTGACGCCATATCACCTTGAAGCCAGACAGCTCGGGGTTCTCTTATTTATTAAGGAACACCCTTACTCTTCCCAAAAGCTGATCTCCGAAAAACTGCAGATCGATCGAACAACAATGGTCAGCCATGTTGACCACTTAGAGACATTGGGCTTTGTTGAGCGGGCTAAAAATCCAAATGACCGCAGAGCATACAGTCTGATCCTCACTGAAAAAGGCAGTGATGTGTTGTCATCATGCAGAGTGCTTTTAGCACAAGCAGAATCTGACGTGTTATCCCCTTTAAATGAACATGAAAAAAAGGTCTTTAAAGATATGCTTTTAAGAGTGTGGAGCCAGTACAAAAAATAGGAGGTTACCTTATGAATGCACTTGATTTTTTCAACGCCCGTTTAGAAGCCACCATAAGTCCGATGGATTATTTAAAGTCAGCAAAAAGAAACCCTGAGACATATTTTTTAATCGATGTCAGAAACGGTCCAAGCGAATTAAGAAATCCTACGATAAAGGGTGCGGTGGTCATACCGGAACAAGAATTGCGGGACCGGTTGAATGACATCCCCAAGGATAAGGAAATAATCGTATACTGCTGGGACGTGTGGTGCAATACTGCCGCTAAAGCAGCAAAATGTCTATTAGAACAAGACTATCAAGTAAAAGAACTGGCCGGGGGCATAGCCGCCTGGCAAAAAATGAACTTCCCTGTCTCAACATCCACTGAAGACAATACTGGGAGCGATACTTGCGGATGTTAAAGCGAAAGTATTGGATCGGTGTGGCTTCCCGGGATCATGTCGCAAAGGCTGTATCCGGGGGCTTTGCCCAGCTTTGTCACGGAAAAGAGGCGCCTTTAAAAAGAATGAATCCCGGGGATTGGATCATTTATTACTCCCCAAAGCTTCATTTAAGAGATCACACACCATATCAAAAATTTACGGCTATCGGGAAGGTCATTGATGATCATGTGTTCAAATTTGATATGGGGAATGGATTCATGCCTTTTAGAAGAAATATCGACTTTCAAAAATGTGTGGAAACGTCCATCCATCCACTTATTCCTCACCTCTCTTTTATCGAAAATCAAAAACACTGGGGATATCCCTTCAGATTTGGACATGTAGAAATCGGTCAACAGGACTTCAATCTCATCTCTCAACATATGAGGGCGATACAATAATCGCCCTTTCTTTTTTTCTCTCATCACTTCCTTTCTCAAAAGTAAACATAACCGCTCTGGCCTTGATCATTTGCAATCATGGGAAAATTTCTCATAAAAATTAGAAATGAAAGTGTTTGCATAATCAAAAAATTCGCGTTATCATACTTGTATACAAGTATACTCGTATAACTGGAAGGTGACGTTATGAGTGAATCTAACAGTTTTTTATATCCCGAGAAGTGGCTTTCACGAGCTTCAACCGGTGTCCGCGTGGCATCAGAACTGAGGATGCGGATTATTTCCGGAATGATTGAAAGCGGTACCATCATTTCGGAAAATAAATTGGCTGCGGAATTTTCGGTGAGCCGGTCGCCCGTTCGCGAAGCCTTAAAAATCCTTGCTTCTGAACGAATCATTCGCCTGGAAAGAATGGGCGCCGTTGTCATTGGTTTAACAGAGAAAAAGATTAGGGAGATTTACGATGTCCGTCTGCTCATGGAAACGTTTGTCTTTGAGCGGCTGGGAAGAGCCGATGTCGATCAATTAGTGACCGACCTCAGCAAAATACTAGAAATGATGAAAATCTCCATCAAATACAAAGATGCGGATGAATTCTCTTATCAAGATGTGTTATTTCATGAAACGATTGTACGGTCTATCAACCACTCCTATATTCTGATGATCTGGAATAATTTAAAGCCTGTAATGGAAAGCTTCATCCTTTTATCGATGCGTGCGCGCTTAAAGGAAAAGTATGAAGACTTTGCAAGGGTATTGAACAATCATGAGCTTTATATTGAAGCGATCAAAACAAAAGATAGAGCCCTGATGCTCAAGTCCTTACATCAAAATTTCGATGACGTACAAGATAAGGTTGAAGACCTTTGGTTATCGCAACAAATGCTGTCTAAAGGGGCTGAACAAGAAAATGACTAGTTATATGTTAGGGATTGATATCGGGACGACAAGCACGAAGGCTGTCTTATTCAGTGAGAAAGGGGATGTGATCCAAAAGGAAAGCATCGGATACCCGCTTTACACACCGGATATCTCGACAGCCGAACAAGACCCTGATGAAATTTTTCAGGCCGTGATTCTTGCTGCTGGCAACATCACGAAACAACATCCGCACAAAAAGATCTCATTTGTTTCATTCAGCAGCGCCATGCACAGTGTCATCGCCATGGATGAAAAAGACCAGCCGCTGACACCGTGCATCACCTGGGCTGATAATCGAAGCGAAGGCTGGGCCCATAAGATCAAGGATGAGCTGAATGGACATGAAGTCTATAAGCGAACAGGTACACCGATCCATCCGATGTCACCGTTAAGCAAAATCGCCTGGATTGTGAATGAACGTCATGAAATCGCTTCCAAAACCAAAAAATATATCGGAATCAAAGAGTACATTTTCAAAAAGCTTTTCGATCAATATGTCGTCGATTACTCTCTGGCTTCAGCCATGGGAATGATGAACCTGAAAACCTTGGATTGGGACGAAGAAGCGTTATCCATCGCAGGCGTTACACGAGATCATTTGTCAAAGCTGGTTCCGACAACAGCGATATTTGAAAACTGCCAGCCGGCCTTTGCCGAGCAAATGGGAATCGATCCGGCGACACCTTTTGTCATCGGAGCAAGCGACGGCGTGCTGTCCAACCTCGGCGTCAACGCTATTAAAAAAGGCGAAATTGCCGTCACAATCGGGACAAGCGGCGCGATCCGCACAATCATCGATGAACCTCAAACCGATGAAAAGGGGCGCATTTTTTGCTACGCGCTTACAGAGAACCATTGGGTCATCGGCGGACCTGTCAACAACGGCGGCATCGTTCTTCGCTGGATCAGGGACGAATTTGCCTCTGCAGAAATCGAAACGGCAAAAAGGCTCGGCATTGATCCGTACGATGTGCTAACCAAAATCGCCGAACGGGTAAGACCCGGCGCTGATGGCTTGCTCTTTCACCCGTATCTCGCGGGCGAACGCGCTCCGCTGTGGAATCCGGATGTGCGCGGTTCATTCTTCGGCCTCACCATGTCCCATAAGAAGGAACATATGATTCGCGCGGCATTGGAAGGGGTCATTTACAACTTATACACCGTCTTTTTGGCATTAACGGAATGCATGGACGGACCTGTCACCCGCATTCAAGCGACAGGAGGCTTTGCAAGATCTGACGTGTGGCGGCAAATGATGGCCGATATCTTCGAATCGGAAGTCGTCGTCCCTGAAAGCTTCGAAAGTTCGTGTCTGGGAGCCTGCATTTTAGGCCTTTATGCCACAGGAAAAATCAATTCCTTCGACATCGTCTCAGACATGATCGGCAGCACCCACCGGCATTCGCCGAAAGAAGAAGCTGCCCGGGAGTACAGAAAATTAATGCCGATCTTTATCAACTTGTCGCGGTCTTTGGAACACGAATATACACAAATTTCCAATTACCAAAGAAGCCTTAACTAACAAAAAAAAACAACAAGAATTGGAGGCGTTATCATGCCATTACTCATTGTAGCAATCGGGATTGTCGCATTACTGCTGTTAATTATGGGATTGAAACTGAACACGTTTGTTTCCTTGATTATTGTATCGTTCGGCGTCGCGTTGGCGCTCGGCATGCCGCTTGATGAAATCGTCAAAACGATTGAAGAAGGACTCGGCGGCACGCTTGGCCACATCGCCTTGATCTTCGGGCTCGGCGCCATGCTCGGCAGACTGATCGCGGATTCAGGGGGCGCGCAGCGGATTGCGATGACCCTCGTCAACAAATTTGGCGAAAAAAATATTCAATGGGCCGTTGTCATCGCTTCATTTATCATCGGGGTTGCTTTATTCTTTGAAGTCGGACTTGTTTTGCTTATTCCAATTGTATTTGCCATTTCAAGAGAATTAAAGATTTCTATTTTATATTTGGGGATTCCGATGGTGGCGGCTTTATCCGTCACACACGGCTTCCTGCCTCCGCATCCGGGGCCGACGGCAATCGCCGGAGAACTCGGAGCCAACATCGGGGAAGTTCTGCTTTACGGTTTCATCGTTGCCGTTCCAACAGTGCTTTTAGCCGGACCCATATTTACGAAAATAGCAAAAAAAATCGTCCCGCAATCATTTGAAAAAATGGGCAGCATCGCGTCATTAGGTGAACAAAAAACATTCAAGCTCGAGGAAACACCAAAATTCGGCATTAGCGTATTTACAGCGATGCTTCCGGTTATTATCATGTCCATCTCTACGATTATTACATTGCTTCATGAGACGATGGGATTTGCCGATAATGGTGCGCTTGCATTTATCCAATTCATCGGAAATGCATCGACTTCGATGGTGATCTCTTTATTAGTCGCCATCTATACGATGGGAATCGCGAGAAACATTCCGATCAAACAGGTGATGGATTCCTGCTCAACAGCCATTACGCAAATCGGCATGATGCTTTTGATCATCGGAGGCGGCGGCGCCTTCAAACAAGTCCTTATTAACGGCGGGGTAGGCGACTATGTGGCCGAATTATTCAAAGGAACGTCAATGTCTCCGATTTTGCTTGCCTGGTTGATCGCGGCCATCTTGCGTATTTCTTTAGGATCTGCCACAGTTGCTGCCTTAAGCACAACCGGGCTTGTCATTCCAATGCTTGGACAAACCGATGTCAACCTTGCATTGGTGGTGCTGGCCACAGGGGCCGGAAGTGTAATCGCTTCCCACGTCAATGATGCAGGCTTCTGGATGTTCAAAGAGTACTTCGGCTTAAGCATGAAAGAAACATTCGCGACATGGACGGTGCTGGAAACAATTATCGCAGTAGCCGGATTAGGATTTACTTTATTGTTAAGCCTAATTGTATAAAGAGTTTCAAGAAGAAGGAGCAGGTAACAAATGTTCAATACAATAGGAGTCATAGGTTTAGGCGTCATGGGCAGCAATATCGCTCTGAACATGGCCAGCAAAGGGGAACAGGTCGCAGTCTATAATTACACAAGGGATTTAACCGACCAGCTTGTCCAAAAGACTGATGGAAAGGTACTCAATCCGTACTACGAGCTTCAGGATTTCGTTCAGTCATTAGAAACACCGCGCAAAATCTTTTTAATGGTCACAGCGGGAAAACCGGTCGATTCAGTGATTGACTCACTCATTCCTTTGCTTGAAGAAGGGGATGTCATCATGGACGGCGGCAACTCCCACTACCAAGACACAGAACGAAGATATGAAAAACTGAAAGCGAAGGGAATCGGCTACCTGGGCATCGGCATTTCCGGCGGTGAAGTCGGCGCTCGAAAAGGACCTTCCATCATGCCTGGCGGAGACCGGGATGTCTATGAAAAAGCGGCTCCGATTTTGACGAAAATCGCTGCGCAAGTGGGAGATGACCCATGCTGTGTATATATCGGACCAAAAGGTGCGGGGCATTTTGTGAAAATGGTCCACAACGGGATCGAATACGCCGATATGCAGCTGATCGCGGAAGCGTATACATTTTTAAGAGACCAATTACATGTATCCGTTAATGAAATCGCTGACATTTTTGAAACGTGGAACGAAGGCGAGCTGAAAAGCTATCTCATCGAGATCACCGCGGACATTCTAAGGAAAACAGATGAAAAGACGGGTGAACCGCTGATTGATGTCATCCTTGATAAAACAGGCCAAAAAGGCACAGGCAAATGGACAAGCCTGCAAGCCGTCGACAATGGCATCCCATCATCGATTATCACGGAATCGTTATTCGCCCGCTACCTGTCGTCTTTAAAAGACGAGCGGGTCGCCGCGGAGAAGATCCTTGCCGGGCCGGAAAAAAAAGCTCAACACCTGGATCAGGATTTGTGGATCGATTACGTCAGACAAGCCTTATATATGGGGAAAGTCTGCGCCTATGCACAAGGCTTCGCCCAATATAAAATGTCGTCCGACCTGTACGGATGGGATCTACCGTTAAATGATATCGCCCTGATTTTCCGGGGCGGCTGCATCATTCGCGCCGATTTCTTAAATCTGATCAGCGATGCATTCCGCAAACAGCCGGACCTGTCCAATTTGCTGACGGCGCCGTACTTTGCGGAAAAGCTCAAGGCATACCAAACAGGACTCAGAAAAGTCGTCTGTGAAGGGATCAGCTCAGGCATCTCATTCCCGTGCCTGAGCACCGCCCTCTCTTATTATGACGGCTACCGCACAGGCCGCTCCAACGCAAACCTTTTGCAGGCGCAGCGCGATTATTTCGGCGCCCATACGTATGAGCGCACGGATATGGAAGGCGTGTTTCATACGGATTGGTATGAATGACAGATGAACTGCACATCTTCTTGGATGTGCAGTTTTATTTCTGAGAAATCCAGATATATGTCCTAAGTCCTATTTTTAATAGGATTCATACTTTGTTCAACATTTCACAAACTTCTATTTCAAATCCGTGTTATGATAAATTCATTCAAAAATACAAGGAGATGAGACCACAAAAAAACGGCCTGAATCAACGGGAAAAATTTTTTTAACACAACTTGTGAAATGTTTCACAAACATTCTCTGGCAATTCTATTGTAATCAGATTCCTATCAAGTTATTGGAGGGTTTGCAATGGCAGTTGAAGAAAAGGAACTCAAACAAAAGCAAAATGTCTCAGACATGATTGACCGTTTAGTCGAAAAAGGGCTGAAGGCGTTGGAAGAATTCCGCCGCTTGGACCAGGAGAAAATCGACGCCATCGTCAAGCAGATGGCGCTTGCCGGGCTTGATCAGCATATGCCCCTCGCAAAGCTCGCTGTAGAGGAAACAAAACGCGGGGTATACGAAGATAAAATCATCAAAAACATGTTTGCCACAGAATATGTCTATCACAATATCAAATCCAATCAAACGGTCGGCATCATCAACGAGGATGAACATGAGGGCGTCATCGAAATCGCCGAGCCTGTCGGTATCGTTGCAGGGGTGACACCTGTGACAAACCCTACATCGACCACGATGTTCAAATCCCTGATATCAATGAAAACAAGAAACCCAATTATATTCGCCTTCCATCCATCCGCACAAACGTGCAGCAGTGAAGCGGCAAAAATCCTCAGAGATGCGGCGGTCAAAGCGGGGGCTCCCGAACACTGCATTCAGTGGATTGAAACCCCTTCACTTGAAGCAACCCGGGCTTTAATGACCCATCCGAAAGTATCTTTGATCCTTGCCACAGGCGGCGCCGGCATGGTGAAGGCCGCTTACAGCTCAGGAAAACCCGCCCTTGGCGTCGGACCGGGAAATGTACCGTGCTATATCGAGAAATCTGCAAACATCAAGCAAGCCGTCAATGATCTGATTTTATCGAAAACCTTCGACAACGGCATGATTTGCGCATCAGAACAGGCCGTCATCATCGATAAAAACATTTATTCAGACGTCAAAGCCGAAATGACGATAAACAACTGCTATTTCTTAAATGAAAACGAAAAAACAAAGGTAGAAAAATTGGTGATCAATGAAAATACGTGTGCCGTCAATGCTGATATCGTCGGTATGCCCGCATGCAAAATTGCCGAAATGGCAGGCATCAAGGTTCCTGAAGGCACGAAAATCCTCATTGCCGAGCTGAAAGGTGTCGGACCGCAATACCCGCTTTCAAGAGAAAAATTAAGTCCGGTTTTGGCCTGCTACAAAGTGAACGGACTCCAGGAAGGCTTAAAACGGGCTGAAGAAATGCTGGAGTTCGGCGGTATCGGCCACTCTGCGGTGATTCACACAACAGATCAAGACGCGATCGAGCAATTCGGCCTGAGGATGAAAGCGGGACGGATCATCGTCAATGCCCCGTCTTCCCAGGGAGCGATCGGCGATATTTACAACGCTTATATGCCTTCCTTGACACTCGGCTGCGGGACGTACGGAGGGAACGCTGTATCGACAAACGTTGGTGCCGTTCACTTGATCAATACGAAAAAAGTGGCAAAAAGGAATGTTAACATGCAATGGTTTAAAGTGCCGCCGAAAATTTACTTTGAAAAAAACGCAACACAATATTTAGCGAAAATGCCGAACATCTCAAAAGCGTTCATTGTGACAGACCCGGGAATGGTGAAGCTGGGCTATGTCGACCGCGTCCTTCACTACTTAAGGAAACGCCCGGACTACGTTCATTGCGAAATTTTCTCCGATGTAGAACCTGATCCATCTATTGAAACGGTCATGAACGGCGTCGACATGATGGCTAAATTCGAGCCTGATGTCATTATCGCTCTTGGCGGAGGTTCTGCGATGGATGCCGCAAAAGGAATGTGGATGTTCTATGAGCACCCTGACGCGAAATTCTTTGAATTAAAACAAAAATTCCTGGACATCCGCAAGCGCATCGCCAAATATCCGAAATTGGGCGATAAAGCACAGTTCGTGGCGATCCCGACAACATCAGGAACCGGCTCTGAAGTCACCTCATTCTCCGTTATTACAGATAAGGAGGCCAATACGAAATATCCGCTCGCTGATTATGAATTGACGCCTGACGTAGCGATCATCGATCCGCAGTTTGTCATGACGGTGCCGAAGCACATTACAGCGGACACAGGGATGGACGTCCTGACACACGCGATTGAATCGTATGTATCCTGCATGGCCAACGACTATACCGACGGCTTGGCGATGAAAGCCATCGAGCTGATATTCGAATACCTGCCGAAGGCGTACAAAAACGGCAGTGACGAACTGGCGCGCGAAAAAGTGCATAATGCATCAACCATTGCCGGAATGGCTTTCTCCAACGCCTTCTTAGGCATCAACCACAGCCTGGCCCATAAGCTTGGAGCTGAATTCCATATTGCCCATGGACGCGCCAACGCCGTGCTTCTGCCGCATGTCATCCGCTACAATGCGACAAAACCGAAGAAATTCACGGCATTTCCGAAATACAGCCATTTTGTAGCCGATAAGCGCTATGCGGAAATTGCCAGAATGCTGGGCTTGCCGGCCAAAACGACTGAAGAAGGCGTCGAAAGCCTTGTTCAAGCGATCATCGCTCTTGCCAAAGAGCTCGATATCCCAATGAGCCTGAAATATAACGGCATAGACGCAGTAGAATTTGAAAGCAAAGTCGACACCTTGGCAGATCGCGCCTTTGAAGACCAATGCACAACAGCCAATCCGAAGCTTCCATTGGTGTCTGAGCTGGCTGAGATTTACCGTTCTGCTTATCAAGGAATTTAATTATCAATTCGAAGCCATTCTTTTAGGGGATGGCTTTTGTTTTTTTAGCCATGAATAATTTTGTATTTCTTTTACAACATATAATTATTCTTTGTTTTTTGGGAGGAATATTCTTGGATTTACATTTCATCTGGAAAGCTGTTGTCATTGTTATAGGAGGAGTACTCATTTTACGGTTACCTGGCAGAAAATCTATTTCACAGCTTACTGTTGCACATACTGTCATCATGATAGCTGTCGGTTCATTAATTATGCAACCAGTTAATGATGGAAATATTCGGATTACCTTGATTGTTACATTCTTAATGATTCTCACTCTTCTTTTGATTGAGTATCTTACTTTGAAATTTGATGCTTTAGAGAGCTTTATTTATGGAAAATCAGTTCCAATCGTCGAGGGTGGTCAAATTCAAATCAATCATATAAAAAAATGCGCTTAACTGTAGATATGCTTGAAGTAAGATTGAGACAACAAAATATTCAATCATTCAAGGATTTACAATGAGCGACACTCGAATCCAACGGTCAGTTAGGATACATGTTAAAGCCGAATAAGCAATATGCGACTAAAGAAGATATTCAACAGTTGAAATCACTGCTTGAAATGAATCTCAAGCAAACTCGTATGGACACCCCGGCACCGCAAGCAAACTCCTCAGACAACATTTTTACGAAAATTAAAGACCCTACACATTCCAAAAAGCATCCAAAAGGATTGAAATGAGGCTGTCTATGAAGTATAGCATTTTTTTTAATATTCTTGGCAAATGGATATTATGTGGAGGCATCATTGGCGGTATTGTCGGATCAGTGACAGCCTTCCTGCTTGAAGCAAACGACTACCTGGGTGAAGTCAGAGAGCAAAATGACTGGCTCATCTACCTTCTGCCGCTTGGAGGACTTGTCATTGGCTACATATACATGAAATATGGAAAAGTAGTCTTAAATAACACCTTACATGACACGGCCCAATTAAATAATCTTGTCATTGATGCTGTTAATGGAAACAAAAAAGTTCCGAAGAGAATGGGGCCTATTGTCTATTTCGGAACTTTTATCACGGTTTTTTTCGGCGGATCGACCGGAAGAGAAGGGGCAGCTGTCCAAATGGGAGGCAGCGTCGCGGAAATGATCAACAAGTTGTTTAAGGTCCGTTTGGCAGAAACTAAAATTTTCATTATGAGCGGTATTAGCGCCGGATTTGGTGCTGCATTTGGCGCACCCATGACCGGGGCTGTATTTGGAATGGAGATGACCGCTTTAGGAAAGCTGAAATTTGAAGCGCTTGTCCCTTGTGTTGTAGCTAGTTTCACCGGTCACTATATCACGACTGCAGCTTGGGGAGTGAAACATGAAGAATTTATGATCCATGCTCTGCCTGAGTTATCTTTCATTACGTTTGTAAAAATTCTTCTTGTTTCTGTTATATTCAGTCTATTAAGCGTCTCATATTGCCAATTGAGACACGGCATACAAATATACAGCGAGAGAGTGTTTAAGAAAAACCATATGATAAGAGCCTTTGTTGGCGGTATTATCATCGTATGTTTATTTTTATTGGCTGGTTCACAAGATTACAATGGACGGGGTTTGAACATGTTGGAGCAGGCTTTTCAAGAAGATGTACCTCCTTTTGCCTTCCTGGCCAAGCTCATTTTTACAGCCATTACTTTGGGGACAGGCTTTGTAGGCGGTGAGGCGATACCATTATTTTTCATGGGAGCAACACTAGGGAACACCCTGCACTCCTTTTTCCATTTACCTCTCTCATTTTTAGCAGCGTTGGGACTGATTGCAGCGTTTTCCGGCGGTGCGAATACCCCTATCTCCGCATTCTTGCTGGCATTGGAAATGTTTGATGGAAAAGGAGCAGAGTACTTTTTTATCGCTTGTCTGCTCAGCTATATATTTTCCGGTCATCACGGACTATGGCCGTCTCAAAAAATATATGAACCAAAGAGCCGGTTATACAGCGTAATGAACGGAGAAACGATCGAACATGTTGAGAAAAAGAAAAAGTCTTAGAAGCTGTCCATTCTTTTAGTGGGTGGCTTTTTCTTGCTATGAGAAGACGGGTGCATTTTCAAGTAGCAGTCTTCATTCTCATCTCCACCCGCTGATACCCTGGCTATAAAGGAGGCTCAACATTCTAAACCATCCATAAAAAAGCCAAAAGAATAAAGTGCTTCTTTTCCCTTGACAAAAAATATATATTATTTAATAATCTATATATAATTAGAATTATTACAGAAAAATAAATTCTATTATTTTATTTTTCTATAACACATTTAGGAGGAATTTACGCATGTCTTTAATCGGAAAAGAAGTAAAACCATTCGCAGCAAAAGCTTACAAAAACGGTGAGTTCATCGATGTAACAAATGAGGACCTGAAAGGCCAATGGAGCATTTTCTGCTTCTATCCAGCTGATTTCTCTTTCGTCTGCCCGACTGAGCTTGAAGATCTGCAAAACGAATACGCTGCTCTAAAAGAGCTTGGTGTTGAAGTATACTCTGTTTCTACAGATACGCACTTCGTACACAAAGGCTGGCACGACAGCTCAGAAAAAATCGGCAAAATTACTTATGCGATGATCGGCGACCCGTCTCAAACGATCTCCCGCAACTTTGAAGTACTTAACGAAGAAGAAGGTCTTGCTGACCGCGGAACATTCATCATCGATCCGGACGGCGTCATCCAAGCCGTTGAAATCAACGCCGGCGGTATCGGCCGTGATGCAAGCATCCTGATCAACAAAGTAAAAGCGGCTCAATACGTCCGCCAAAACCCAGGCGAAGTTTGCCCGGCTAAATGGGAAGAAGGTTCTGAAACCCTGACACCAAGCCTTGACCTCGTAGGCAAAATCTAAGGAGTGCATTCAATTGGTACTTGAAGCAAATATCAAAGCACAACTAAACCAATACATGCAGATGATTGAAAATGACATCGTCCTTAAAGTCAGTGCAGGCGATGACAGTGTCTCTAAGGATATGCTGGCTCTTGTAGAAGAGCTGGCTTCCATGTCATCCAAAATCACTGTTGAAAAGGCGCAGCTCGACAGAACGCCAAGCTTCAGCGTCAATCGCGCCGGAGAGGAAACAGGCGTGACATTCGCCGGCGTTCCGCTCGGACACGAATTCACATCTTTGGTGCTGGCACTCTTGCAAGTGAGCGGCAGACCGCCAAAAGTCGATCAAAAAATCATCGATCAAATCAAGAACATCAGCGGCGAATTCCGCTTCGAATCTTATATCAGCCTCACATGCCACAACTGCCCTGATGTTGTACAAGCATTGAACATGATGAGTGTGCTCAACCCGAACATCACACACACGATGATTGACGGTGCGGCATACAAATCAGAAGTTGAGAGCAAAAACATCATGGCGGTGCCGACCGTATACTTGAACGGCGAATCCTTTGGCAGCGGCCGAATGACACTTGAAGAAATTCTTGCGAAGATGGGCAGCGGCACAGATGCGTCTGAGCTTTCTGATAAAGATCCGTTCGATGTCCTCGTTGTCGGCGGCGGACCTGCCGGTGCAAGCGCAGCGATCTATGCGGCGCGCAAAGGCATCCGCACGGGAATCGTTGCCGAACGCTTCGGCGGCCAAGTCCTTGACACGATGAGCATCGAAAACTTTATCAGCGTGAAGCGCACCGAAGGCCCTAAGCTTGCGGCAAGCCTTGAAGAACATGTGAAGGATTATGATATCGACGTCATGAACCTGCAACGCGCAAAAGGTCTCGAGAAAAAAGATCTGTTTGAACTTGAACTGGAAAACGGCGCTGTTCTGAAAAGCAAAACCGTCATCCTTTCAACAGGGGCCCGCTGGCGCAATATCGGCGTACCTGGTGAACAAGAGTTCAAAAACAAAGGTGTCGCATATTGCCCGCACTGTGACGGTCCACTGTTTGAAGGCAAAGACGTAGCCGTTATCGGCGGCGGCAACTCCGGAATCGAAGCAGCGATTGACCTTGCAGGCATCGTCAACCATGTGACTGTTCTTGAGTTCGCGCCGGAGCTGAAAGCGGACGAAGTTCTGCAAAAACGTCTCTACAGCCTCCCTAATGTAACTGTCGTGAAAAACGCGCAAACAAAAGAAATCACAGGCGACGAAAACGTTAACGGCATCACTTACGTTGACCGTGAAACAGGAGCAGAAAAACACGTCGAACTCCAAGGCGTCTTCGTCCAAATCGGCCTTGTGCCAAACACAGAATGGCTGCCGGAAACCGTCGAGCGTAACCGCATCGGCGAAATCGCAGTCGATAAACGCGGCGAAACAACCATTCCTGGATTGTTCGCTGCAGGAGACTGCACAGACGGACCATATAACCAAATTATTATTTCAATGGGATCGGGGGCAAATGCCGCATTAGGGGCGTTTGATTATTTGATCTGGAACTAACACGAAAGGCGCTATGCTGCTTAAACGGCAGTATGGCGCTTTTTTATGTTATAACCCATATAAATAGGACTTCACATCATGGCCGACAAACGCTTTCCATATGATCAAATTGTACGGATAGGACCAAGCGGGATATTGCGATTGTCCATTCATGTATGAATTGTATTCCATGACTCCATTCCTCTCGTTCTCATGTCTGCATTAAATATAAACCTATAAAAGGAAACGGTTAATCAAAAATAAAGACGGCATACTGCATGCAGTACACCGTCTTTTTCAAGAGATTTAATTTGACTCATCATGTTCTTTTTGTCCTGTTTTTTTTCATCCAAAATAAAATAAACAATACAATAAACCATAGAGGAGTCAGCAGCAAGGCCGAGCGAGTCGCATCCGCATACAGCATAATCATGAGAATGACCGCAAACATCGCCAGGACAACATAATTGATAAACGGCGCGAATGGCGCTTTGAATGTTGATGCTGCGTGTAAGTGCGGACGGGTTTTCCTGTATCTGATATGGCTGACAAGAATCACACCCCACACCCATATGAAACAAATCGCGCTGATGGTTGTCACGATCCCAAAGGCTTGTTCCGGTATCAGTTTGCTTAATAGCGCTCCTGCTGACAGGACAATGGTTGATACCCATAACGCGTGACTCGGCACATGGTTTTTATTCAGCTTCGCAAAATTGGCCGGGCCCTGTTTCGTTTTACTTAAATTGTACAGAATCCGGCTTGTTGAAAACATCCCGCTGTTACAAGCAGACGCGGCTGACGTTAATACAACAAAATTAATGATTCCCGCGGCAAGCGGGATGCCGACTAAGCTGAAGGTTTTCACAAAAGGACTTTCCGCTGCATTCAGTTCCATCCAAGGGTTAATACATAATAAGACGATAAGCGCGCCGACGTAGAAAAATAAAATCCGTAAAGGAATTTTATTAATAGCCGATGGAATATTTTTTTTCGGGTTCGACGTTTCCGCCGCCGATACACCTACTAATTCCACACCGACATATGCAAAGATCACCATTTGAAAAGAAAGCAAAAAGCCTGAAAATCCGTTTGGAAACAAACCGCCATGCGCCCAAAGGTTGGTAACCGAAACCGTTCCTGTATGCGTCTTAAACCCGATCACCAGCAAAATAACACCGATGACAATTAACGCAAGAATCGTGATCACCTTTATTAAAGCGAACCAAAATTCCAATTCTCCAAAAAGCTTGACAGTCAACAGATTGAGCCCTAATAAAATGAGTAAACAGATAAGTGCAGGGACCCACTGCGGAATATCAAACCAATATTTCACATAGACACCGACGGCAATCACATCCGCCATAGCCGTCATAATCCAGCAAAACCAATAGGTCCACCCGGTGACAAACGCCGCACGCGGCCCCAGATACTCCTCGGCAATATCGGTTAACGATTGATAACCCGCTTTAGATAACAGCAATTCTCCCAGCGCCCGCATCACGAAAAAAAGCGCAATACCTACAATGAAATACGCAAAGATGATAGAAGGACCCGCCAATTGAATCGCCTTACCGGAGCCTAAAAACAACCCGGTGCCAATCGTCCCGCCAATAGCGATAAGCTGTACGTGCCGATTGGATAAGTCCCTCTTTAATTCCCGCTGTTCCACATCAAACTCCTCCTTACCTCTCTAGTGAACGACGAGCAGTAAAAAAGCCCATAAAAAAAGAGATTGGATGTCCTCCAATCTCGCGGTCATAAGAATATCAAAATATATTTGTGCCGCTGACAATCATCAGCACGACAAATACATATTCGGTACTCTTCTGTCCTTTTGCCTGAGATTGTGAACCCTTCGGCGCCGCAGAATTCCGCGGTCTCTCCAGAAGCTGCTCCTGCTGTAGTGCGACCCACAGCAATCATAGCTTGCATGTATTGAGTTTTTCGATAGAGATAATTACTATCGGATAACTTTTAATTTTAATAGAGGTTGAGTGATTTGTCAATGGTTCTATTTATAGTTAACGCTAGTATTCTTAAACTCACCTATACTAGCGACAATATTTTCCTCCCATTTCTGAGAACGAGACAATGCTGGGATAGAAAGAAATCAATTCCATGAAAGTGATCAAGCCAAAGCCGGGGTACTCTGAAATGCGGTGTCTGATTAATGTTAAAGAAGCCTTCTCAAGCCTTCTCAAGCTTTCTCTCCGCTCATCTCAGCGCCTCTTTCCCTCGTTTTGATTGTCTCAAAAAGGAGTTATGCGGTACTATCATATAAAGGTCAATTATTTAAAAATAATGTCATACTTTTAAAATCACCTTATCATGCAAATGCTCGTACATAGGGGGACAGCTCCTATTCTAAAAAGGGGATGGACGATTTTGGAAACCAAATATTTAGATTTACTCGCACAAAAATACGATTGTGAAGCAAAAGTGGTAACGGAAATCATTAATTTGAAAGCGATACTGAACCTGCCGAAAGGCACCGAGCATTTTGTCAGTGATTTGCACGGGGAATACCAGGCATTCCAGCACGTGCTGCGGAATGGTTCAGGAAGAGTAAAAGAGAAGATACGCGATATTTTCAGCGGTGTCATTTATGATAGAGAAATTGATGAATTAGCAGCATTAGTGTATTATCCGGAAGACAAACTGAAGTTAATAAAACATAATTACGATACGCAAGCATCGTTAAACGATTGGTATAAAGAAACGATTAATCGAATGATTAAGCTCGTATCTTATTGCTCTTCCAAGTATACCCGCTCCAAATTACGCAAAGCACTGCCCTCTCAGTTTGCTTATATTACGGAGGAGCTGCTGTATAAAACAGAAGAAGCTGCCAACAAAGAACAGTATTACTCCAAAATCGTAGATCAGATCATTGCGCTTGGCCAAGCTGATAAGCTGATCACCGGTCTTGCATATAGCACGCAGCGATTGGTTGTCGACCATCTGCATGTTGTCGGCGATATTTACGACCGCGGACCGCAGCCGGATCAGATTATGGAAGAACTGATCAACTATCATTCAGTCGATATTCAGTGGGGAAATCACGATGTCCTTTGGATAGGCGCTTATTCAGGCTCTAAAGTATGCCTGGCAAATATTATCCGCATCTGTGCCCGCTATGACAACTTGGATATTATTGAAGACGTGTACGGCATCAATCTGAGACCGCTCTTGAACCTTGCCGAAAAATATTACGATGATAACCCATCTTTCCGTCCGAAAGCAGACGAAAACAGACCGGAAGATGAGATTAAGCAAATCACAAAAATTCATCAAGCGATTGCGATGATCCAATTCAAGCTTGAAAGCCCGATTATCAAGAGACGGCCGAACTTTAATATGGAGAAACGGCTGTTACTGGAAAAGATTGATTATGCCCGAAATGAAATCACGCTGAACGGAAAAACATATCAACTGGAAAACACCTGCTTTGCGACGGTTAATCCGGAACAGCCAGATGAGCTATTAAAGGAAGAAGCGGAAGTCATGGACAAGCTGCTGTTCTCTGTCCAGCATTCCGAAAAGTTGGGCCGCCATATGAATTTTATGATGAAAAAAGGCAGCCTTTATTTAAAATATAACGGCAACCTGTTGATTCACGGCTGTATTCCTGTAGACGAAAACGGCCATATGGAAGAGATGATGATTGAGGACAGAGCCTATGCGGGCCGTGAGCTGCTCGATGTATTTGAACGATTCTTGCGGGAAGCGTTTGCCCACCCGGAAGAAACCGATGATCTGGCGACAGATATGGTCTGGTATTTATGGACAGGCGAGCACTCCTCCCTTTTTGGAAAACGCGCTATGACGACCTTTGAGCGGTATTTCATTAAAGAGAAGGAAACACATAAAGAGAAGAAAAACCCGTATTACTATTTGCGTGAAGACGAGGCAACCTGCCGAAACATCCTGAAAGAATTCGGCCTCAACCCGGATCATGGCCATATCATCAACGGCCATACACCGGTAAAAGAAATCGAAGGAGAAGATCCGATCAAAGCAAACGGAAAAATGATCGTCATCGACGGCGGCTTCTCCAAAGCCTACCAATCGACAACAGGTATCGCCGGCTACACGCTGTTATACAACTCCTACGGCATGCAGCTCGTCGCCCATAAACACTTTAATTCCAAGGCGGAAGTGCTGAGCACCGGAACTGATGTCTTAACGGTGAAGCGATTAGTGGATAAAGAGCTTGAGCGGAAGAAAGTAAAGGAAACGAATGTTGGTGAGGAACTCTTGAAGGAAGTAGCTATTTTGGAGAGATTGCGGGAGTATCGGTATATGAAGTGAGGAAATGTGGAGTTCAGGGATCATTCTCTAGGCTCTTTTTTACGGTTTTCTACTTCGTACAGCAAATTGCTAACAAGGTCTGGTTTTCTGCTCGTTCATAGATAAGTAAGCGACGATTGATCTCGCAGGCATCGTCAACCATGTCACTGTTCTTGAGTTCGCACCGGAGCTGAAAGCGGAGGAAGTCCTGCAAAAACGCCTCTACAGCCTGTCAAACGCGACTGTAGTGAAACATGTACAAACGAAAGAAATTACAGGTGACCTAAACGTAAACGGCATCACTTACGTGGATCGTGAAACAGGCGAAGAACAACACGTTGAACTCCAAGCTGTCTTCGTCAAAATCGGTCTCGTGCCAAACACAGAGTGGTTAGACGGATCAGTCGAGTGCAACCGCATCGGCGAAATCGCAGTCGATAAACGCGGCCAAACAAGCACCCCCGGCTTATTCGCGGCCGGCGACTGCACAGACGGCCCGTACAACCAAATCATTATTTCGATGGGATCGGGGGCAAATGCCGCATTAGGGGCGTTTGATTACCTGATTCGCAACTAATCTATCAAAAAAGCTATTGCTGAGTTTTCAGCATAGCTTTTCTCTTTCCAAGGGAAGCCATCCTTCCAGCAGCGCGCCTCCTTCAGGATCATTTCCCGCCGTCAGATCGCCTCCGTGCCGTCTCATGATCCTTTGTGAAATCGTCAACCCCAACCCGGCTCCTCCGGTCGACCGGCTTCTTGATGCTTCCCCGCGATACAAGGGCTCAAATACACGGCGAAGCTCCTCCGGGGAGAATCCCTGCCCAGTATCTCGAACCGTGAAGATGACGTTGTCACGATCCTTATCACACTGAACAACAATCTCGCCAGCACCGGGTATATGTCTAACCGCATTTTCTTGATTCCTATAAAGTGAAACACCGCTCTTTTCATCAACACTTTGTGACTGTTATTCAATAGAAACAAAGGGTACTTCTCAGGGCCTTTCATAGTCGAAATACAGACGACCGACTTTCCTTTCAAAAGCCCTCCTTGTATAATGATTTTGACCTGACGTCGCACTTAGAAAAAATGGGTATCGATTCTATTTTTTCCTTCAATACCCCACTGTTGGATCAACGGTCAATCCATTAACATCCCAAATTATTTTCTACAAATAAACAAGGATTTCCCCGCCAAGTTTCGGCCAATATTCAATTAGCTTCATCTCTCTTAACCCGCTATAAAAGGTTGAATATCATCCTGTTGACTCATCACCGTTCACTTCCAAACATCATTCGTAATTGATTATCAATGATAAGTTATTAAACTTGTTTTCATCATAATTAATTTTTTCTTTCTAAAAGGTTTCACTTTCATGAGGGTACTATGATAAGGACACAATTTTTACATTGACATATTGAAAAATGAAATATATATTTATTGTTGATATTGATAATCATTATCGTTTATTCATTTTCATTCTGCGGTTCATACAGCTATTTACTGAAGAATTAAATACTGGCTCTGGAGGACGTTTAATTGTAAAAAATCTCTGTGTAACGATTCCAGATAAAAAGGAACAACCATATCCTGAGGTCAGCGCCAATGTGTTTGAATTGCTATGGCTCTTGTACGGGAGACGGACATGATTTACATCGAGCTGCTCGTTTTTTTCGGATTATATCATTGCATTAAAGACGGCGAAGTCGTGAAGGCTGGGCTTGTGAAGAGGCGAGTACTGCGGGAAGTCTTTCAAATTGGCCCGAGAACAAATAAACCGAAGTGTGTTACTTACAATTTATTAAGAGGTGAAAATGAGCATGAAGAAACTATTAATCCCGTTTATGCTACTGCTGACGCTTATGATTAGTGCATGCGGCAATGAAGAGTCAGCAACAAAGGATAGCGGCTCAGCAAAAAAAGAATCTAAAACGATTACATACCAAGCGGAAACAGGACCAATCGAAGTTCCAGCCGATCCGCAAAGAGTTGTTATGCTTTCAGGGTATACCGGAAATGTGTTAGATTTAGGAGTCAACGTTGTCGGTGTAGACACTTGGTCTAAAAACAATCCAACCTTTAAAGAAAAGTTAAAAGATGTTCAAGAAGTTTCAGAGGATGACCTAGAAAAAATTATTGAATTAGAGCCAGATTTAATCATCGCGTTATCAACGGTAAAAAACTTAGACAAATTAAATGAAATCGCACCTACTGTTACTTATACATGGGGTAAAGTAGATTATTTAACTCAACACGTGGAAATTGGAAAGCTACTAAACAAAGAAAAAGAAGCCCAAGCATGGGTTGATGACTTTAAGCAACGTGCAGAAGAAATTGGAGAAGATATTCGTACAAAAATTGGCGAGAATTCAACAGTATCTGTTATTGAAGCATCTGGGAAAGACCTTTATGTTTTCGGTAATAACTGGGCGCGCGGTACAGAAATCTTATATCAAACGATGAAACTAAAAATGCCTGAAAAAGTAAAGGAAGACGCATTAAAAGCAGGGTATTATACGTTATCAGCTGAAGTGCTTCCAGAATATGCGGGAGATTATGTCATTTTAAGTAAGTACTCTGATGCAAATACATCTTTCCAAGAAACAGACACATACAAGAACATTCCTGCTGTCCAAAAGGGACATGTCATTGAAATGCAAGGTGAAGGCGCATCATTCACTGACCCAATCACACTTGAAAAGCAACTGGCATTCTTTAAAGAAGCATTTCTAGGAAACTAAAACTGGAAAAAGTAGAGGTCTATTTGAAAAGGGTTGGCCGGAAAGGGACGTTATTTCCCTGTCTGTCAGCCCCTTTCCCATTCTAAGAAAGGAAAATGACGAGCCTTATGGTAAGAAAAACTCTATCTTTTACCTCATTTGCATTCAAACTGATCTTAGGAATTCTAGTTCTGATTGGTATGTTTTTTATAGCGATAATATTTGGAGCTGCAGACGTCTCAGTTGAAGATGTATGGTTGGCTCTTTCGTCTTCTGCAACCGGTGATCATATTTCGATTATCCGTGATATTCGGTTACCTCGCGAAATAGCCGCCATTGTTGTGGGCGCAGCTCTTGCTGTCTCTGGTGCAATCATGCAAGGTATAACAAGAAACCCACTTGCTGATCCAGGTTTACTAGGATTATCTGCTGGGGCTTATGCAGCATTGGCTGTTACGATCGCCTTCGTTCCTTCAGCTAACTACTTTTTGACGATGGTTGCCTGTTTTATTGGAGCCGCAATCGGCGCCTTGTTGGTTTTTGGAATTGGCGCGATGAAAAAAGGCGGATTTTCTCCTCTCCGTATTGTATTAGCGGGTTCTGCTGTTTCCGCCTTTTTATACGCCATTGCCGAAGGGCTTGGCCTTTATTTTAAAATTTCTAAAGATATCTCAATGTGGACAGCAGGAGGGGTTTCCGGAACGAATTGGAACCAACTGCAAACGATTGTACCTTTCATTGTAATTGGAGTTGTTGTTTCCTTTTTCCTTTCGAGACAACTTACCATTCTCAGCTTAAATGAAGAAGTTGCAGTTGGCTTAGGCCAAAATATCATCAGAATTAAAATCCTTCTATTTATTGTCATTATCATTCTCGCCGGGGCATCTGTTGCTCTTGTTGGGAATATGACCTTTATCGGTCTTATAATTCCTCATATTGTTCGAGCAATGGTTGGAACCGATTATCGTTATATTTTACCAATGTCTGCAACTTGTGGTGCTGCTTTTATGCTATTTGCTGATACACTTGGCCGTACCTTAAATGCACCATATGAAACACCTGTTATAGCCATTGTGGCTATGCTAGGTTTACCGTTCTTCCTGATCATTGTCCGAAAGGGAGGAAAAGCACTCTCATGACACATTCAGCACTAATCAAAAAACAGCGAATTATTTTATCGATTTCTCTCATACTCATCCTAGCTACAGCTGTTATTGGGATGGGAATAGGGTCTGCTAGTTTATCTTTTGACAGACTCATCCGGACTCTATTAGGTCAAGGAACCTTTAAAGAGGAATTTATATTATATTCTATTCGCTTGCCTCGAATATTGATTACTTTATTAGCTGGGATGGCACTTGCTTTATCAGGTTCTATTTTGCAAGGAATCACAAAAAATGATTTAGCTGATCCAGGCATTATTGGGATTAATTCCGGTGCTGGGGTTGCCATTGCCATTTTCTTTTTATTTTTCCCAACCGAAGCTGGATCATTTGTTTATATGATTCCAATTGTTGGCTTTATCGGTGCAATTATAACAGGCTTCTTCATTTATCTGTTAGCCTATAACAAAAATAATGGCATGCAGCCTGTAAGCTTAGTCCTCATCGGAGTCGGGTTCTCAACCGCACTTTCCGGAGCTATGATTGTCATTATTTCTTCTGCTGAACGGACAAAAGTCGATTTCATCGCCAAATGGCTGGCAGGAAATATTTGGGGAACAGATTGGCCATTTATTTGGGCTCTCCTGCCTTGGTTAGTCATCTTGATTCCGTTTACTTTGTACAAAGCAAATCGACTAAATCTATTAGGATTAAGCGAGCCTGTAACCATTGGAGTGGGGGTTTCCATTGAAAGGGAGCGGATCATTTTACTTTTAACAGCTGTCGCATTAGCTGCTGCTGCTGTTTCTGTCACTGGAGGTATTACCTTTATCGGATTAATGGCCCCACATATCGCAAAAACTTTGGTAGGACCTAGAAATCAGCTATTTATCCCTGTTGCTATTCTACTTGGCGGTTGGTTATTATTATTCGCCGACACAATCGGACGTAATATCATTGAAACCACTATACCAGCTGGAATCATGGTCTCATTAATCGGAGCACCTTACTTTATTTATTTGTTATTGAAAAAGTAAAAAATCCATAAAAACGAGGCTGTCCCAATAAGTCTCCAAAAATTCATTTTTATATTTGAAGACGAAATGGACCCTTTAAATCAAACCCTTTGGTAGTCCATTTTGCGGAGGTGGTATGAAAGGGAGGAGTTTTCTTTTCAGACGACCTCTTTTATCTATTAGAGTGAAATCTATAAAATGATGATAAGGCTCCCCCCACCTAAAACTTCCTTTAGTGTGTGACCTTTCAACATCCACCTTCTAGAGTGATTAAACAATTCTGTCAGATGATAGGCGAGTTCTTCAATAAAGATCCGGAAATTCAAATTGAAGTTGAAAATACTCTACAGCTTGGTTCAAACTGAAATCATTGAGGAACATGGTATTTAACTGTTCAGTAAGAACCTCAGTATCCTCAGCAGTCAAATGATAATACTGTTGTAAAAACTGAATTAAGTTTTTCATTTCTTTCGTTTTTTCCAAGTACAAAGACTACTCGAGTTAGAAAGGGGAACATGATCATGAGTGACATTCAAAGCTTAATTAACGCAATCAATGAATTCAGAGATGAACGAAACTGGAGACAATACCATAACCCAAAAGACCTCGCCATCTCAATCTCCATCGAAGCAGCAGAGCTGCTCGAAGACTTCCAATGGATCAGCAGTGAAGAAGCACTCAAAGCAAATAAAGAAAACATCCGTGAAGAAATCGCGGATGTTTTAATCTACTCATTCATGTTATGTAACGATCTTGGACTGGATGTCAAAGAGATTGTGGAAGAGAAGATTGTGAAGAATGGGAGGAAGTATCCGGTTAAAAATAATGGTTAAGACTCTCCTTTGACACTTTTAAGTAGAGAGAGCTTCTTTCACAATTGAAGACCGCTCTCTCTATCTCCATGATGCGTCGATTTTTATGGCGCTCTGCTCATCTCCCTACTTCATTTGCTTTACACCGTTAGCTTGCTCCATGTTATTTTTTCATTGTTTCAAAAAATGACATTTGTCATCCGATTTTCATGACATCACTTACTAAAATCCGCCTTCCTCAGCTTATACAATAAAATGAGTAAATCAGGAGGTGGTTTATAAGTCATGTGCAATGTTGTGAGCTTGACGAATGTAACAAAGACTTTCCGCCAAAAAACGGCGGTTGATCAGATAGATTTTTCAATTGAAAAAGGAGAAATTGTCGCGATTCTCGGGCCGAACGGAGCCGGGAAAACGACGACGATTTCAATGATGCTGGGGCTGTTAAAGCCGACGGACGGTGACGTTAGATTATTTCATGCCTCACCCCAAGAAAGGCGCGTGCGCGAGAAAATCGGCACGATGCTGCAGGAAGTCAGTGTGATGCCGGGGTTAAATGCAGGGGAAATCATCGAACTCGTTCGAAGCTACTATCCAAAGCCCTTGCCCCTTCAAACGCTTTTGCGTTTAACAGGCCTGACAGATCGCGATTTAAAAACGCGGGCAGAAAAGTTGTCCGGCGGACAAAAACGCCGGCTGAGCTTTGCCTTGGCGCTTGCCGGCGATCCTGAGCTGATGATCTTTGACGAACCTACAGTCGGAATGGATATCACATCAAGAAACCGCTTTTGGCAAACGATCCATAACCTTGCTGATCAAGGAAAAACGATTATTTTTTCAACTCACTATTTACAAGAAGCAGATGATGCCGCACAGCGAATCCTGCTCTTTAAAGACGGCAGCATTGTCGCAGACGGAACACCGCAGGAAATCAAAGCAAACATTGTGAGGCAGTCCGTTTCATTTATGGCGGACCCGGAACAACCGCTGGAAAAGCTGTATCAGCACCCTGAAATCGAGCGGATTTACAGAAAAAACAAGCGCATCTTCATCGAAACAGCCAATACGGACAACATCCTGGCGCTCATTTTCGAGGAGAAGATCGGCGCTTATGATATTCAAATCGAACGCGGCAATCTGGAGAAGGCGTTCAGTCAGCTGACAGACAAAGGAGACGAGGAAAAATGAGCGTATTTCAGATGCAGTGCAAAACAGAGATCAAAAGAATGCTCAGAAATCGATATTATGTTTTTTGGTCGCTGGCGATGCCGATTGCTTTCTACTATATTTTCACCAATATCGTCAACACGAACGCTTCCGACCCTGAGGCCTGGAAAGCGCATTATTTAATGTCGATGACATCATTCAGTGTGATGGGCTCCTCGATCATGACGCTCGGAATCCGCATGGTACAAGAGCGCGCTCAAGGCTGGTCGACGTTTATTCGCGTGACTCCCCTCCCGGATCATGTATATTTTGCCGCGCAAATGGCCGGGCAAAGTGTCATTCATCTCCTGTCGATTACGGTAATCTTCTTATCCGGCGCTTTGATCAACGGCGTTTCTTTAACCCCGTTGGAATGGATTTTGAGCGGCTTGTGGATCTTGCTTGGCTCGCTTCCGTTTCTGGCGATCGGAACATTGATTGGGATGATGAAAAAAGTCGACACAGCGGCCGGAGTCAGCAATGTGCTCTATATGGCGCTCGCTGTTGCCGGCGGGATGTGGATGCCGCTTGAGGTGATGCCGAAAATGATGCAGAATATCGGCTATTGGCTGCCTTCCTATCATTTTGGCAGCGGAGCGTGGGAGATTGTGAAAGGCGAAATGCCCGGCTGGCAAAACATTCTCATCCTGTTGACCTATTCAGCAGCACTTATGCTACTATCTAAATATCTGAGAAAAAAACAAGAAGCGGTGTGAGCCAGAATGAAAAAATCGTTCAGCATGTTTCCGAGCCGATACGGCTTTTTTCCTTATATCTTTTTAATCTATTTGCTGCTGCCGATCAGCTATTTGACATATCAGACGGCGGGCCTGAAACAGCTGATCGGCTTCGGACTGGTGCTGCTTTTCCTTGTGACGTACCGCCAGCTTTATTTTATTTCGCCGCAAAAAAAATTGTTTTCTTATTGGCTGGCCATCCAGCTTTCGATCATTTTAATCTACACTGTATTCTATGATATCAACTTAGTCTTTTTAGGCTTTTTTCCAGCAAACTTTATCGGTTATTACCGGGAAAAAAAGAAGTTCCGGCGCGGGCTTGCCAGCCTGGTTGTTGTATTGGTCGCCCCTTTCACCTATCATCTGCTCAATGATCAGTCGCTGCACAACCAGCTCTCTTATTTTCTGCCCTTTCTCGTGATTATGCTCATTTCACCATTTGGCATCCGTTCGATGAACCGCCGCATGGAGCTGGAACAAGAGCTTGATGAAGCCAATCAGCATATTCAGGAACTGGTCAAGCGCGAGGAGCGTGTCCGGATTGCCCGCGATCTCCATGATACACTTGGCCATACCCTGTCACTGCTCACATTAAAAAGCCAGCTTGTCCAGCGCACCGTCGCAAGCGATCCCGAACGGGCGCGAAAAGAAGCAAGAGAAATGGAAACCACATCAAGAGCGGCTTTAAAACAAGTCCGAGAACTCGTGTCTGAGATGAAAACGGCAACGATCGCCGAAGAGCTCATTCACATCCAGCAAATCCTGCGGGCTGCCGACATCACATTCGAATACATGGGAGATTCCGATTTTTCAAGCATCCCTCCCGTCACACAAAACATTGTCAGCATGTGTATTCGCGAAGCCGCCACAAATATCGTCAAACACAGCCGCGCCACCCACTGCATCATTTCCATTTCGCAAACAGACGAAAACATGAGCATCACCGTCAAGGACGACGGAATGGGAATCGATCAGCAAAAACCGTTTGGAAACGGCCTGCGCGGGATGAAAGAAAGGCTCTCATTAATCGACGGAGACATCGATGTTTCAACCCATAACGGCGCTGTATTAAAGATAACCGTTCCCATGATAAAGAAAGAACGAAAAGAGGAAATGCTATGATTCGTATATTCATTGCCGAGGATCAAAAGATGCTGTTAAGCGCGCTCGGCTCCTTGCTTGATCTGGAAGAAGACATGGAAGTGATCGGCCAAGCGATAAACGGTGAAGAAGCACTCGCCGCCATTCTCAAACTGGAACCGGATGTCTGCCTCATGGATATCGAAATGCCGGTCAAAAGCGGCCTGGAAGTGGCCGAAGAGCTCGCAAAGCAAGGCGCAAAAACGAAAATCATCATCCTAACGACGTTTGCGCGTCCCGGCTACTTCGAACGCGCCGTCAAAAGCAATGTCCACGGCTACCTGCTCAAGGATGGAGAAATCGACGACCTCGCCGCTGCCATCCGCAAATGCACAGAAGGCAAACGAACCTTCAGCCCGGAACTCAGCTTCGCCGCCATCCGCGAAACAAACCCGCTCACCGAACGCGAACAGGCCATCCTCCGCCTCGCCGCTCTCGGTAAGACGACGAAAGAAATCTCCGCGGAACTTTTCTTGTCGTCAGGAACCGTCCGGAATTATATTTCTGAAATGATGCAGAAGCTGGATGCGAAAAACCGGATGGAAGCGGCGAGGATTGCAGAGGGGAAGGGATGGGTTTGAGTGTGATCTGGGTGATCAGCAGTTTATTGCTCGATAGGTATTTCAGATGCTTTAGCTGGCCTTTCAGCTCAATTTCATGACCTTTTAGGACAGCTCCTTTATTGAACAATGATCATTCCTAACCATCGACACTCTCGTTTTGAGATGTTTTTAGAACAACTCCTCCTTAATCGATAAGTTCACCTGAACATTCTTTTAGTTGTTCAATACCAATTTCTATCGCTCTTTTCTCTGTATCAATCAGTGATAAACCTTGTTTAATTGGACTCCAATACTCATGTTCATACTCGTCATCCCATTCAAACCATGCAAAGACTTCTGTTGTGTATAGACCATCATGTCTTTTCATAATTTCAACTTTGTATTTTTTACTTGGTGATAAAAATTTTTTTACAATTTTCTTCATAGATACCGAAGGTCCTTATCTAATTTGATTTTTAAAAAGTTGGTAACTCGGGATAAAAACACAATTACTTTTATATATATGGTAAATGTCATATTTATCTCCTTTCAACGTTTAAAAAGTACACAGGGAGTCTTCTAATTCTTACTGCGTAAAAAAGAACACTTACACATTTTGCGAAGTGTTCCTATTCCCATTTTCCTTTGAAGCTCCTTGCTTGACCATTTGATCAAAAGTGCTTCTGTAGCTTTGATTTTGAAAACCAATACATTGTCATACCAAAGAATATTCCACCTATAACCCAAACCAATATATTCCACAAACTTACATTTATTTCACCAGTCGATAAATAAGGAGATACATATTCCATAAAAATTAACATGGATAACCCCCATTGAAAACCAGCTAAAAATGACGTTTTTTTCAAGCGTTTTTTCTTTTCCTCATATTCTTCTATCGAAGCACAATCTGTTTCATCAAGATGTTTTTTCCTCATTTTTATAATAATCATAGCCCCGTAAATCATATTAATCATGAAAAGTGAAGGTGTCGCAAACGATAGGGTGTTTTGTATTGTATCAATGATGAGACTAATGAACATTAATAACATGGATAAATACCATAACAAAACCCCAGAAAAGGCTAATTCCTTATAAATTTCATAACGCTGATATTCATCACGATCGTCAACTGCGCCAATAAAGCGATTAAGTATTTGATTCTTCATTCATTTTCTCCTCCCAAAATAGAGTGTTAAGGTCTGTTTTGAGCTCCTTAGCTAAGGAAATACACAAAGACAAAGAGGGGTTATACTTATCATTTTCAATTAGATTAATGGTTTGTCTTGCAACACCAACTCTTTTGGCAAGTTCAATCTGAGTAAGGTTGCATCGTTTTCTATACTCTTTGACCCTGTTCAAGCCAAACACCCTTTCATCACCATCGATATGTACAATATATATGACATTTATTCAGATGTCAATTATATGTTACACTGAGATAAGCCTATAAATTATAATTTCAAAGATCCTTTTCAAAATTCAAAATAAAAAAGACCGTCTTATTGACGATCTATTGTTAAAGATAGGATCCCAAATCCACGTAACGCTTAAAAAACGTCAGGGCCATATCCAGGTTTCGGTGACCAATACTGGTCCGGGCATCCCCGCCGAACATGCGGGCAAGATCTATGCGAAGAGTGTGCCGAACGAGAAGACGACGTTTTATGTTCAGCTGGACTGACTAAAAAGCATATGGCGCCGGAACGTGTAACAAACAACCATGTTGAAACAGCTGTGTCATCATTGGAAAAGCTCGGCATACAGCCGAGCTTTTATCTTACAGTCCAGTATACTAAATTTTCTGCGTGTCTTTCCTTTCTTGAAGTTCGTACATCGCAACCTTATAACTTATTACTTCTAAATGTTTTAGGTTTTCATTGATTTTATTCTGTACTTCTAATTTATGCTGCATCATCATTTCTTTTCTTTGCAGGAATGTTTCATCGCCTAATTCATAAAGATCGATATATTCTTTTATTTTAGAAATAGGCATTCCTGTCAACCGCAGAGATCGGATAAAGTTGATCCATCTCAAATCGTCATCATTATATATTCTACGACCATTTGAATCTCGAGAAATTTTTCTTAACAACCCTTCCGTTTCATAAAATCTGAGTGTATTTGCAGTCACATGTAAGTTATCAACTACATATTTCATCGAAAATGACATCCGATCCGTCCCCTTTCGTTATAGTTACTATAACGAAATGTAGATCAAAAAGATAGAAAAATGCTTTAGTAACCTCTACCTAATAGCAAATTCTATTGTAAAAACATATATTTGACTTCGAGCAGCAATAATAAACTACATTAGAAGTACCGGGAAATAGAAAACATCAAAACTGGAGGCAATTAAGCGATGAACTCAAACTATGAAAATGGAAAAAAACTTTTTCAAGAAACTGATGAAGCAGGAATCCAAGCGGTTATTCATACTTTAAACGATGTATCTCCCCACATAAGTCGGTACATTATTGAATTTTTTGGGCAAGTTTTCAATAATCCCGTACTCACCTATCAACAAAGAGAAATGATCGTGATCTCTGCGTTAACATCGTTAGGTGATACTCCAAATCAACTCAAGTGGCACATGAATTTCGGTTTGAAAGTTGGAATTACGCCAAACGAAATTATTGAAATTGCTACCCATTGTATTCCGTTTTGCGGGGCTCCTCGTGCTTTAAATGCCATTACCGTTGCGAAACAACTTTTTGCAGAACAAAATATCGAAGTAAACATCGAGGACGAACTACTACATTCTATAGGGGAACGACGGGAAAGAGGCGTAACAAAACTTCAAGAAATCGACGGCAAACATGGTGAGGCGGTTGCCGATTCACTTGCCGAGATTGCCCCTGTATTAGCTGAACAAATCATTGAATTTGCGTTTGGTGAAATCTACAGCCGCTCAGGACTAAACCCTAAACAGCGCCAACTCGTCACATTAGGAGCCTTAACTGCTCAAGGTGGATGCGAGACACAGTTGCACGTTCATCTCAATGCCTCCATTCGTGTAGGTCTAACGAGACAAGAAGTGATTGAGGCATTACTGCAATGCTACCCATACACGGGGTTTCCTAAAGTCTTGAATGCTGTAAATGTTGCCAAAAAGATATTTTTAACATAGTCATTCACCGGTAGGGCAAGTTGATAAAAAGACCGGACTTCACTCACAGAGTTTTTCCGGTCTTTTTACATCCTAACTTGATCAATTCATTTTGAGCACTTCCGACTCATAGGACTTAAAAGCATTTTCCATGCCCATAATGACATCTTTAATTTTCATGTATCCCTGGGTATAAATCTTTAATTTCTTTCTCACATATGGCTTTTATTCATTAATTCTTCCAGTACGTCCTTCCGAATTTCTATAACGGCCGAATCCTCCATCGCTTTGATCGTAAAGTTGGTGGGCTGGCCTGTTACCATAGGATGTAACAAAATCATTCTCCAAAGCGACATTATATTCCCTGCCGTTGGCCAGCGTGTAAAATAACCGGAATAAACCTTCTGAGCAAAAATAATTGCAGCTTACGTGATCACCAGACTCAATCAGGCGCGTTCCTTTATTTACTAGCCTTGCACAAGTTAACTTGACAAACAAAGTCCATTCTTCCTCCGAAATCGAAGCTTGCTTCACTCTATTTTCTAATGAGCGATAATAACGGTATATATGCTCTCCTTTAAAAATTGCCGTTATTTGTGATAAGGCTCACCGTAGTTATTTAAGAGGCAAAAAATTAGACGAGAGAACTTTCACTCTCGTCTTTTTTGTGTATTAGTTACTTATAAAGAAGCTAATTAAATTAACTGAAGACAATTTTTGTTAGTCACATATTTACTTGTTAATTCTAAAACAATTGATTAAAGTAGGGATTGCTGTCTCACTATAATTCTATTGAGTATTCTTCTCCTATGTCCACTTTATGAAGAATTTCAACAATATGTTTAGAGTATTTATGCATCTCTGTTTTTCCTGTTTTAATTAGAATATGATACCGATTATCTGTCTCCTTAATATTTATTCCAGTGTTTTTGTGTATTGTTTCAATTAATCTATTTGCACTATGCCAATTCGTATATCCAAGTTGTTGACCAATCTGTGTCAAGTTATATGGGTATTGAAGATTTAATTGGCTTGGATCATCAAGCATAGCTACCCCATAAAGCTTTGGTAATGATTGATTATCACTGACCACCTTTTCTATAATATCGAAATCAACCTCTACGCTTCTTCTTGGTATATCACTACGCACCAATTTATATGTCCTTGCAAGTAATGCTCTTAGTAGCTTAGGGTGTACATTATCCCATGCCTTATTGGCACTAAACGCTTTAAACACCCAATCAAAATTTTTAGCCTCTATATATTTAATTCTAACTTCTTTATTGTTGATAAATAATACTTTTTCTCGTGATGGGACATCATTCTCTGTTAAGTTTTTATTATATTCCAAAAAGTAAATATTTGGAATTAAATCCCCATCAGTAGAAATAATTTCATCTATATCTGAAAGTATCCTCTGTATATTTTTGTCGTTAGCACTATATCCTATAAAAACTAATGGATGTTCAGCAAAAAAAGTTAATAGTTTTGCACTTAAGTATTTCTTCTTCTTTAAAAATAAGTCATAGTCTTCTTGATTGAACACAAGATCCATGAATTCATTAGTGCTTCCATGTATCTTAAAGATTTCTCCTATAGACATTGTGTCAGGCTTTAATATTCTTTGACCTATAATAGATTGATAATCAGTAAAAATATTTTCTATAAACATATCATAATTAGTAGTTATTATTGCATGTGGCTGTATTTCTTGTAAAAATCTTATTTCTGAACGATGTTGCTCTGATTGTACACTTTCAATACCATCTGGTGTGATTAAATTCAGTATAGATGAAATCATAAATTTGATATATGACGATTTAGGGATAGAAGCTTCAAATAATTCAGTTGGAAACCTTTCTCTATTGTCCCATGCCCACTTACGATAGTAATCGGTAAATACACTACCTATCTCTTCTAATGATATTCCATCTTGAAGATAATAACCCACTTCATGAGGTATATAAGGACATTCTTTTTGAAGTAGTTCTAATAATTCAACCCAATTGGGAGCGTTAAAATATCTTTTAGACAATCCAGATCCTATAAAAAGAACTGGCTGTGTCCCAAGTTCATTTAAACAATCTTTTATATCAGAAGTTACGTCTGACTCATAGATACTATAATTCATAAAATACACCACTTTCCTACAATAAAAATACAATTATTCAATCTCATCAAATATACTTAATTGCTCTACCCTTTCTGTTACAACATCTTCAATCCTTTTTGGGCTAATAAAAGTTCCTTGAATTATTTGCTTATATCTATCAACAGATTCTAAAGCTTTATCAAGCTGATTTGCTTTATACAATGATACATATAGTGCAACAGATCTCGCCTGGCAATTAATTGACTTTTCAGGATTAAACTCAATATCTGTAAATGCATTGTATTCAACAACACTATTAGCTATATCTTCATTTAAGGCTAATGCATTTATATATAACCAATCATAAAACAATGTTTTAGGTTCTAAATCCCATTTTCTACTGAAAAATTGAAAGTATAATAATTTCCCGCTATTTTTTATTCGAGGATCTTTTTTTGCCTCTTTCGATGTTTTCTCATAAAGATCTAAAAACGGGCCACCATTTTGGAATACCTTACTTGCTTGAAAGGCAGTTTCTACACTAAATTTTTTACCGTTTTTAGCTGTTATTATTAGATTGAATGCACTTAAAGCGACACCTAATTCATCTTTTGATTTACTTGAAACTTCTAATATATTTAATTTTTCATCATATTTTTTAATATTCTCATGAAAAGATTCTATTGATTTCTGTTTTTGCTTTACAGAAAATCCAGCGAACCATTCAAAATTTATTTGCTTTTCTTTAACGAAACTATTATCCGTTTTCTCCGCTATAAAAACTGGTCTATTAGCCATATTTCCTCCTTATATTCTCCAATGCTCATAATCATGTCTATAACTGTACAGCCATGTTTCAACACTCGATTTAACAGTGGGAGGTATCAACGAGCAGTACTGCTGTAATTTCTCTTGACTCTCAAATGCTACTCCCCAAATTAATTCAGGTTCTATGATATCAAAAACAAGAACTTCTGCTTGAGGATGAGTTGGAAAATCATTACGCAACTTCAATTCAGTCCTTAATGGTTTCCCAGGATATTCATCATATAATCGTTTCAATGCCTCTACTCCCCTTCTCTCATCCAAAGAAGTAGATAACATTCTGCCACTGGCCGCATTTTCAACACAAAACACACAATCCTTCTTCCATAATACTTCCTTTTTAATACCTAAAATAACCCAATCAGTTCCTCGATTTTGGTTTCTGTACTTATAAAACATCTGATAATTCGGATACTGAATGGAAATACAATTAGCATCCTCACAATCATCCAATCTTAAATCATCATTATTTATATAGTCCATTCTTTTTTGCGATAAATAAGAAACAGGTATTAGTCCATTATTTAAAATACTGCTTAAATTTTCTACTCGAGTAAAATGAACCAAATTTTTTATACCTCTTTCATTTACAAAGTCTTCAATTGTATTTCCTCCAACTAAACCTTTCATTATACTTTCCCCCTTATAAAAATGAATAATTACATAACTATCAATCTATAATAAAAAATCAAAAGATAGGAGGTGTAAAGATGAACAAAGACAAATTCCACACAGCAAATAGCAAAGATCGTGTAGCCATTGTAAATGCATTACTAAAAAAAGAAGGTTTTGATTTACAAAAGGTAGCGGATGCACTTGAAATGAACTATTCCACCTTTACAAAACTAATGCAAGAAGATGATTATGTTTATATTAAACGAGAAAATCAATATTATAAATTTGTTCGTGATGAGAGCCAGATTTCCACTATTTATGACCAAACAGATTCTGAGATGGATTATATTAAAGCGAATTTTTCCGTTTTGAAAAGTATAGTTGAAAGATATAAACACAATGACGACTTCATTATTGATAAGCGTATTTTCCGATCTACCTCTAAAACCTCCAGTAAAAACTTCCGTATGCCAGACGATCTCTACCAAAACTTTGTTGCTACTTGTGAAAACGAGTTCCCCCAATTGAAAATCCAAGATATTATTGCTCAACTTCTTCTCGACTTTACAGATAAATATTCCGACAAGTAAAAAGAAATTTGAAAGGTAAGGCAGTGCCAATATCAATGCTTAAATTGGAACTGCCTTATTTTAAAGGAGCATATATTAAAACTAATGCTTTTCTATTATCCAAGTACCTTCTTTACTTTTCCTTTCCAATCATTTCGATGAATAAGCCGCCATTCATGAAGATTGTTTTTGATAATTTCCGCTTTACTCATTTTAGACACGCTTTCCCAATCCCCTTTAACAATATAAGTAGCGTTGCCTACATTTGCACTTTCAAAAACATATAATTCCTTATCCTTAAATCCGAATACAACATAGCCTGAAAAGCCATTCTGACCAATTGCTTCAAAATCAGGCTTATATTGAACGATTGTTTCAAGTCTTTCCCAAATTACCATCTGTTTTGATTTTTTACTTGATTCAACTATTTCTTTAAAACGTTCCTTTCGTTCTTCCCATGGCAATTCTTTACTCTCCAAAAAGATCCAATTGTATCGCTTTAAATGTGAAGGTTTGTAATAGGTATCTAACTGTTCTGAGAAAACTTCGCAATATCCTACTAACTCTAAAATAATATTTGCTCCAACTGTAGCTATCTCCGAATCTGTTTCTTTATTAAAAGTTTCATTTATCAATAAAAATAAATCATCACCTTTTGCTTCAATTACAATTTCAAATCCTGTTCCTGGTATAATCTCTTTTTTATAAACTTGACGGGGAATATCAACGAAATCTGTCACTTCCTCCGTTTGATCTCTCCCTCTGAACTCCTTACGTGTGGAATACATAGAAACATAGATAGTTTCTTTGGGAAGATCTCTTCTTATAATCTCCTTACCTTCTACATTGAAACGAGTAAACCTACCAACTATAGGCGGAAACATTGCTTGTCCAGCTTCGAAAGCAGGGAAACCTATCTTTTCTATTTTCTCTTTGTTTTCATTCGTAATTTTCACTCCTAATCGAAAAACACCATCAACTGACTTAATATATTTCTCAATAGATCTAATGTAACTTTTACCTTGAATCATTTTTCACCATTCTCCCTTCGATAATATAAAATCTTTGGCTCTATTCTGATAAAAAAAGACAGCTCTAATCTAATTAGAAACTGTCTTTCCTTCGTATCTTGTTGTCAGTTCGTGTTGTTAAAGTTCTTGGACAATCTCTTCATCGAGTATTGTTTTCCGTTTTTCCCAATCGGGCATTAGAGTATATAACATTTTATAAAAGTTATCGCTGTGGTCGTTATATTTAAAATGAATCAGCTCATGCAGAACAACATAGTCGATGCAATGTTTGGGAGCTTTAATTAGTTCCGTATTCAAAAGTATTGTATTTTTATCTACTAAAGCTGAACCCCATCGTGCTTTCATCAAGCGTAAATCTAAAGCAGGCTTTTCTACCCCATATTTCTGCATGCATAAGCTCATTTTGTCGAGGGATTCTTGAAATATTTTCAGAGCTTTTTCCCGATACCAACCATCCATCAACTTCTCTTTTCGCTGATAGTTGTGCGGGTTTTGCACATATAAGTAAATAAATCCTCGCAAATATTTCACCATTTCTTCATCTTCTGTTTTTTCAACACGCAAACGGTATTGCTTTCCTAAATAACGAAAAGATTCCCCGCTTACATACTCTCGCTCACTTTGTTTATGTGGCATTACGTCTTCGAATGTTTTCACATTCTTCAAAATCCAAGCACCTTTGCTTTTAACAAATTCATAAATAAAATCAATCGGTACTTGATCATTTGCTGATACTTGAATAGTCATATCAGGCTTAATGTTTAAATTCACATTCTTAACGTTTTTACGTTCAAGCATAAAATCAATACATTTGTTGCCATAGTGGATTTGATGCCTTTCCATGTTGTTCACAACCTTAGTAACGTCTGATGGCTACCGTTTTTATTTGTTCAATCAATTTATCAATCGTGTCATAATCTAACTCAACGTTATGTTCTTTGGAAAAGTCATATAACAGATCATCCAAATCTTGTGCAATACGATTATGAATTTGAAGGTTATTATGCCAATCAACCTTCTGATGCTGTTTGATGATTTCATCCATCTTCAAGGCTAATTCTCCAAGTAAGTCCTCACCGTAACTTGCACGTTCTTCTTTCGTTTCAACTAAAATGTCTTTCGTCACACCATAAAATGCTTGTGCATCCTTATTTTCTTTTATGACGTTTGGGTAATCTTCTTTAGATTCACCGTTTCTGTAATCGTTCATAATATCTTTCATCTTGTTCAAGTATTCTGCTTCAGAAATCCGCTTATCCTTATATTCCTGAATCGCCTCTTGAATCCGTTCAGAAAACTTCTTATAGTAAGCAGGGTTTTCATCCCATTTCGCATGGACACTCTTCGTTAATCGTGTCCGAATGGCATCCGCTTTTGCCCGTTTCGAATCTAAACGCTCCAATTCTTCTTCAAAAGCCTTTTCGTTTAAGATGTCGACAGGATTTGTAATACGAATGACTTGCTCTGCTGAGATATATTGATCCATGAGCTTTTGCATTTTCGCCTCGTACTCTTTATGGTCAATTGTATCCGAATAACGTAATTTCACACTTTTTCTTAGCTCTTGGAAAAACTTCAAATCCCTTTTATACGTAGCAAGTTCTTCTGGCTGTAGTGCATTATAGATTCGTTCAGATTCCAGTGCGATCCCAAGGTTGCGACCGAATTGACTTAATGTATCATAAAACGATTCTCTCTTCTCTTCATCTTCTAACAATACTTCATACTCTTCGACATCTTGCTTATTTTTAATTGATGAGAACAGTTGCAGTAAGTCAGAATGATGCTGACGAAGTGAACCGACTACGCTAATGACATCATGAATGGCTCCTTGCAGATCTTTCGGATCAAAATTCTCTAACCCTGCACCTGAATACATTTGCAGAGCTTCATCTAATTTTGATAACAACCCACGATAATCAATAATAAGTCCGTAGTCTTTTCCTTCGTATAGTCTATTTACCCTGGCGATTGCTTGTAAGAGCGTATGCTCTTTCATTGGTTTATCAATATATAAAAGTGACGCACGAGGGGCATCAAAACCTGTTAGTAGTTTATCAACTACAATAAGTAAATCAATATCATCGCCATGAATAAACTCATCTTTAATGGCATCTTCATAGTCTTCTGCAGTTCCATAACGATTCATCATTCGTTGCCAAAAACGTTGGATCTTATCATTCGATTCTTCATCTATCGCATCATGACCTTCTCGTTGGTCTGGAGGAGAAATAACGACTGCACAGTTTAAATCACCAAGTTCTTCAAAGGCTTCCAAATACCGAATCGCTTCCATCTTGCTATTAGTCGCAAGCATGGCTTTAAACTGGGACCCTTGCGTCTTGTAATTGCGATAAAAATGATCATTAATATCAAAAGCAATCATACTAATACGCTGATCAGAAGATGCTATTCGTTCAAAATGGCTCCATTTTTTCATTACCTCGTCTTTTTGCTTATCGTTCAAATGACGAGTGATCATCGACAGTCGGTTATCAATCGCTGTTTTGTTGACTGTTTGATCAACCATTTTTCCTTCATAAAGCAACGGAACGATTGCACGATCTTTTACGCCATCTGCAATTGTGTATTTATGAATGAGCTTACCGAATTTGATCATCGTGCTTTTCTCTTTTTTCATCAATGGGGTTCCTGTGAATCCGAGATAACTTGCGTTTGGGAACACTTTTTTCATTTTAATGTGCAATTCACCATACTGGGTGCGGTGCGATTCATCAACAAGTACAAAGATATCTCTCGATTCAATTGGCTGTTGTTTTGTTGATGCCGTATCGAATTTATGCACTAATGTCGTGACGATATCAGTATTCCCATCTTTAATCAGTGAAACTAAATGACTGCCTGATGTCGCTCTACTTGCTTTTAATCTCGTGTGATTAAACGTTTTGTGAATTTGCTTATCCAGTTCTACCCTGTCTGTTACGACAATAATTTTAGGATGGTAGTCATTTAATTCCGATAAAATATAACGAGCAAGCATCACCATTGTGAGCGATTTCCCACTACCTTGCGTGTGCCAGATTACCCCACTCTGGCGATTTCCGTTTTCATCTCGCTCTTGGATTGTTTTTAATATCTCTTTTATCGCAAAATATTGCTGATATCGAGTCACCTTTTTTATATCTTTATCAAATAGTGTAAAGAAACAAGTCAATTCAAGAAGTCGTTCTGGGTGAAACAAGGAAATGATGTTTTTGTCTTGCATCGTTGGCAAACGGTTCGCAACGGTTTGATGTAACCAATGATCTAACCATTCCTCATGCTCTTCTTTCCACACTGACCAGAACTTCTTCGGTGTTCCACATGTCGCATATTTTGTTTCGTTTTTATTTGTTGCCATCACCAACTGCACAAACTTAAACAGTTGGGGAACATAGTCGTTTTTTTGATTTCGAATCATTTGGCTAATTCCTTGTTCCATCGAAATCGAAGCCTTCTTGCATTCAATGACCACAAACGGAATGCCATTTACAAACAACACAATGTCTGGGCGAACTGTACCCCTGCCGTCTACACGTTCTACAGAAAATTCTTCTACAATGTGAAATACATTATTTTCAACATTTTCCCAATCAATATATTGAATCGTAAAAGACTTTTTCGAGCCGTCTGGAAGTAATTCTGTATAAGTTCTCCCTAACATCAACGTTTCATAAATGCTTTCATTCGCCTTTACAAGTCCATTTGTGAGTGGCTCATCCAAGTCACGCATCGCTTGTTGGATATTCGCTTCACTGAACTTATACGTAACATCTTTATACTGATAGGAATTTAACTCCTTCAATTTCTTTTCCAATACCGTTTTCAGCAAAACACTATAGAGATTCTCACGCATCGCCTCAGCTCGTTCTGCTTCTATGTACTGATAACCTAATTCTTGCAATACCTCGATTGCAGGCTGTTGACTAATATAACGTTCATCATAACTTTGCGGAATCGACATTTCTACACCTCCATTGTTAAGAATAAGGGAAAAGGAGCAAAGGAATTATACCTTCACTCGGACTTTCCCTGTTAGAAGAAGTTGAATAAGACCTTGTTTTTGTTTCTTTAAATAAGTTACTTCTTTAAGTAGAAGATCTAAATCCCTATCCATACTATTTAACACGTATGCAATTGCTTTTTGTTCCTCCATGCTCGGCATTTTAACTTTATAATAATCCAAAAAATCTTTAGGTACGTGAGGTATGCCTGATCCTTCCCTTAACCTTTGAATTTTTTGTTCATTCATTTCAAGATGTTTCTGCAGAAATATATTGTGTATGGACTTACATTCCAATTTTACAAAAGTTGATCCAACAGCTCCTTCAACTCCCGTAAATGCCATTCCAGCCCTTGATCCATCCCATAGAAGTAAAACATCATTTTTCTCTGCGAAAACCGTAGCATCATTAGAATAGTTTTTAAACGTTCCAGATTCTAAATAATCCATATCAATCGCAGGGAACTTTCCACCTTCTAAATACTCCACTGCTTTTCCTTTGATTTTTTTCACCACTTTTGCCAGCTTAACTTCCTTCCACTCTCCATCAAACCCAGGCAATCTCACTTCACCCGTCAGCAACTTCTCCATTAATCCCTTTTTCTGCACTTTCTTCTGCTCGATTAGCTTTTCTTTTAGCTCAATTACCTTGTCCCAAGTGGAGAGGATGGAGGCGATTTTTTGTTGTTCTTCAAGAGTTGGAACTGCAAATATAACTTCTGACACATAACTCCAATCAGCTCTTGGCATTTTTGAACCAGCTGATTTGTTAGCATTTTGAGAAAACCTGTTTGATTGTATTAAATAATATAAGTATTCATTTAATACCTTTCCTTCAGTGCCTTCTAATACCCATATTTCAGAAGAACAAACTCCATGAAACTGAGGGAAGTGAAATTTTTTAAGGTACGGTCTCAATTTTCCAAACAACACTGAACCTGGCTTAAATTTATTTTTCACACTCTGTTGAGTAATGCTATCCGTATAACCTATAAGTCTACCTGTTTCACTTTCTAAGTGTTCTAATTCAATACACTTAAAATTGTCCTTGTCTTTTTTTGGATTATATTTTTCTTTTGATAAAGTCACAACCTCACCAAATTCATATTTCCTCCAGTCCTCCAAAGTTGCACCTACTTTCTAATCTGTTAATGATTAAAGTTTCTTTTCCTCTAAATACTTTTGAAAATCATCTCGCTTCGGTTCTGCTAATCGTTGTTGATGAAACACTTCATATTGTTCGTTTGCAAATTGTTCCGCTACTTTTGCTTTAATTTTCCCAGCGTTAGTTAATATTTCATGTTCATTAAACTCTAAAAATGCATCTAATTTTTCTGCCCAATCTTTCATATACATCGGCTTTTTCTTCTTTGCTTGCGATTCGGCATAGTCTAAGTACATCGTAACAATACGGTTTAAATCGCTGAGTTCTTCTTGTGATAGATAATTTTTCGCTACTGTTACATCTTGCTTTCGTACCTTATCACCTTTCCAACTCGTTAAGCCCATGTTTGGCTTTGTTGCATCCGCTCGTTTCATTATCAGTTCCGAAGCAGTATGTCCATGGATTGCAAAGTGAAGTTTGTTTTGAACGGTTGCAAAGAATTCTCTTGCAATTGGTGTATTCGGATCGTAATCAATAGATGTAGCATAAATATCTGTTATTTTGTAATAAAAACGTCTTTCGGAAGCACGAATATCACGAATACGTTCCAATAATTCATCAAAATAATCTGCCCCAATATTCCGCATTTCTTTTAAGCGTTCGTCATCCATCGTAAATCCTTTTACCATATATTCATTTAAACGCTCTGTTGCCCATTGACGGAATTGTGTACCACGATGGGATCGTACACGATAGCCGACTGCAATAATCATTTCAAGGTTGTAAAAGGTCACTTCACGTTCAACTTCACGAGAACCTTCAAGTTGAACTATCCGGTTTTTCCGGATAGTTAAACTTTCCTCTAACTCTTTTTCTTCGTATATGTTTTTTATATGCTCATTGATTGTTTTAACACTTTTCTGAAACAACTCTGCCATTGCCTTTTGTGTCATCCAAACCGTTTCACCTTCTAAGCGAACCTGAATTTTCGTATCTCCATTTTCGGTTTGGTACATTAATAAATCAGAAGTATTGCTCATGTAAACACCTCTCTTGCTATCATTTTGTTGACCTCAACAAAATGGTGTATTTTCTATCCTACAGCCCTAATTCCTTCAAATATTTCTCCATTTCTGCTTCAACTTCTTGTAGCTCCAGCTTAATGTTTGCGATATTCTCTTTCACCGCATCCATATCCACTGGCTCTTCTTCTTCAAATGTGTCAACGTATCGAGGAATGTTCAGGTTATAGTCGTTTTCTTTTATTTCATCTAAAGTGGCAACATAAGAGTATTTATCAATCGTTTCTTGCTTTTCATATGTGTCAACAATTTTAGCGATGTCTTGTTCTCTTAACTGATTTTGATTTTTCCCTTTTTGATAATGTTCTTCACCAGAAGCATCTATGAATAAAACATCTTTACGGGTTCTATTCTTTTTGAAAACCATGATACAAACTGGTATCCCAACACCATAGAATAAGTTTTCAGGCAATCCAATGACTGCATCCAGTAAGTTCATCTCAATAATTTGTTGACGAATTTTCCCTTCACTTGCACCTCGGAAAAGAACACCATGCGGTAGAATTGTTGCCATTCTTCCGTTTTCCGCTAACGAATAGAGCATGTGTTGAACAAATGCATAGTCCCCTTTAGAACTTGGTGGAACACCCCATTCAAAACGTCTATGTGGATCTAAACTTGCTTCCATTTTAAATTTGCTATCATTTGTTCCTTCTCCCATGAAGCCCATTGCCCATTTGTCCAATGAGAATGGTGGATTCGCTACGATAGCCTGGAATTTCATCAATTTTCCATCTTCTAAGTGAAGTGGGTTCGCTAATGTATCACCCCACTCAATCTTTGCATCATCAATTCCATGCAAGTACATATTCATTAGTGCTAATGAATGGGTCGTACCATTACGTTCTTGACCATAAATAGCTACCTTTTTATTCGGTACTTGGTTAGCAACTCGAATGAGAAGTGAACCAGATCCACACGTAGGATCGTAAATACGGTCATTTTCTTGAGGTTTGACAAGTCGTGCTAACAGCTCGGATGCCATAGAAGGTGTATAAAATTCGCCACCCTTCTTTCCCGCATCAGATGCAAAACGTTCAATCATGTATTGATAAGCATCACCAATGACATCTTCATTTCCTACAACAGAAGGCTTTAATGTCAGCTTATTAAAGTCCTCTAATAAAGAACGGAGCATTGTATTTCGTTCTTTTGCCTTCCCAAGAATCGCTTCACTATTAAAATCAATGTTACGGAAGACACCACGAAGCTTACCTGTATTTTCGTTTTCCAGACGTTCCAATGCTTTATTGATAATTTCACCGATTTCTGCATCATTCCGTTTGCTATACAAATAATCAAATGTAGACTGTTCATCTAACACAAAACGCTCTCTGGATAATGCACGTTGAATACGTTGCTCATCACCATCATAACGCTTCGTATACTCTTCTAAATGCTCTTTATAAGCATCACTTAAATACTTGATGAACAGCATTGTCAGTATATAATCCTTGTATGTACTGGAATCAACCTTTCCTCTAAATGTATCAGCCGCTTGCCATAAAACACTGTTAATTTGATCTTTTGTTACTTTTTCACTCATCTTAATTCCTCCCTTATTTCACCTTGCACAATTTGTTTTGTGATGGCGTTGAACCATTTTTCCTTTTCCTCAATTAATCTGTTGTAAAGTGCTTTTTCTTGTTGATGTAACCTCCACAGTCTTATAAGAGCTTGTTGCTTGGATATAGGTATATCTTCAATCGGAATCGAATTTAATGCAGATTTATTTGTACTTGGTATACGAGTTCCAGCCTGCGAACGTTCCAATTCTTTTTTAACACTGTCTTTATTTAAGTACCATGCTACATATTCAGATAAGAATTTGGACTGATCCACTTTTATAATGGCAAAGTAAGATGGGACTAATAAGCCTGATTTTGTTTCATCTATAAAGACAGACGTATGAGGATAATTTAATCGAATTAGTACATCGCCTGCTTCCGTAAAGTGTTGATTATTTAACAGGTCATTACTTTGGAACACTTCGAATGGTTCATCGTTAAAGACTCCATCTTCAGTAATATTTTTCAAGGTAATTAAGTTATATGTGGCTTTCACTTCGTTCCCCACTTCTACTTTCTTCCTCGTTAAAACAAGTCCTGTTCGAATGTCTGCTATTTCTCCGAGATTCATAGCACACCTCCTTCTAATTTGTCAAATCGAATATTTGATTTTATTTGTTAAATGAATTATATAACAAATATTAATTAAAAGTAAATAGATTCCAGAAAAAAAGAGCCTTGTTTTTTTAAACAAAGCTCACACAAATAATATTAGCCGTTATATAGGTAGAAATCTGCCATTCCTTCTTGCCGTATTCGGTAACTGTCTTCCGTCTCCCATGGTTCTTCTTCCAAAAAGTCCTCCACCAATCTATTGGGCGAATAATCCAATCTTGTTAAAATTGCAGATTGAATGCCTTTTGTAACCTTTTCTTCCTGTTCACGTATAACTTTTATATCTTTTCCGCCATAGAAGTATGGACTAAAGAATCGAATAAATCGCTCAAATATCTCAGCGATTTGTTCAAATGTTTCTTCATATGTTTGCAATGGTTGAAAATAAACACCGATTCTTCGATTTTCAAAACAAATATGCGGATGTACTTTTTGTCGAATGGTTTGCTCCACCTTCTTAAATTCATCATATTCCTTTTCTCTCGATGAATCGAAATACAATTCTACAAACGCCAATGATTTTGCATTATTTGCCGAACAGCGATAAGAGATGTTGCTTCGACCAGATCCAACTGTAAGCACGTGATCGTGGAGGTTCGTTTTTTTTCGATAGTGAAAGTTTAAATAGTACGGCATTCTCTTTTGCAATACTTTTAATAGTGCCTTCTTTATATCATCTGGTCGGGAGAAATCGTAAGTTGGAGGTTCAATCGCCACACTTCCACAATGCATTGGATGTAAATTAATCAGTTTATATTCCACCTGTAATAGATTATCTATGTCATTTAGAACATGCATCTTGTCATATACGTCAAGCTTGTACAATTTATTTAGACTATGCAGTTCTTTCAAGGCTTCATCAGAAATAGTGAGTGCGTAGAAGTCAATATATAGTTTATTGTGTTTTGCCATCCAATCTTCTAACTCTTGCAATAACACTTTGTCGAAAGAACGAGCCACCCAAATAATGACCGATTCGGGGTATCTATTCATCATGTTTTGTATTCGATCCAAATATTTTGTATTGGCTTTAGTCAATTGAATCTCCATGTAAACGCCCAGTTTACGTATACGGTTTACTGCTGATAAATCAATATTGCTATTTGCATGACGCTGTTCCAACACAATATTTGATAGTTCACAGTCTAATAGTTCCTTCCAACCTTTATAAAAATCCTTTAGATATATTGATAGTATTGCTTCTCCGTTACTTCCTTTTTTACTCATTTCTACATTCCTCCCATTATCGGTTAATATTTTTGTCATTTATTTTTTACAAAGAAAAAGCACCTACCATTTCTTCTCTGGTAAGTGCTGATTTTTTTCCGTATATACTTTTCGAAAGTGATAAATAATCGTCTCATTTCCCATACAACCCTTTCATTTTTATCAGATTATAAAAGAGAATGTTTGTTCTTGTCAAACAAGTTGGGAAGTTATATAACATGTATGTATTAAATGCATATGTTATCCATAAATCTTATATATATTTTGCAATAGTTCTTGGCGTTATTGTCCTAACCGTATATATATATGATATTTAAACTGTATTTACTTTGTACATATACGATATGTACAACGGAAAACCATTTCTGGCTCCGTTGGTGGTGAATCACGATTCTTGCAATTCGACAATTAATTCACCAATTCTCTTCAAGGCATCTAACAACTGTTCAACTGATGTTGCATCTGCCTCTAATACCTCTTGTAAAATATCTAATAAAACTTCTTTTTGATCTGCACTTAATAGTTTTCCTTCAAACTCGATTTCGTTTGTGAAGAACATTTCTTCCAATGAAAGTGGTTCATTTGTATCCTTTGCATCTAATCCAAGCAGAACATTTACGTCTACATCAAGTCCCTCAGCAATGTGTTCAAGCACCGAGAATGTAGGTCTCTTTCGTTCACCACGTTCGAGCCTATTCAAATACGAAGGGGTTACGTTACTGCGTTCTGCTAATTGTTTCAATGAATAACCTTTGGATATGCGAAGATTTTTCAACAACTTAGCAAAATCATCATTCATCTGTTTTCTACCTTTTCCCATTTTCATCTACTCCTTATTTACGTTTTCCATTATGGAAACCCTTTTTTGTTGATCAAGATAGATCTTTATATCATAGATAAAAATAGCAATTTGATAACGTAATATTTTAAAAAATTCATTAAAGTTTTACTGGTAACTACGTGTTGATGAAATACATTTATAGCTCAAACTAATATATAAAAAATAGCCACTCAATTTGATTTTGAGTGGCTGATTTCCATATTATATTTCCTTGGTCTTGTGTTCGTTTATGACTTTCCATACATAGTTTGTGTAAGTTTTTAACTCTCGTGCAATTTCCACCTGCTTCATCCCCTTTTTATGAAGACGAAGAATTCTCTCCTTCTTTGTCAACTTCTCTTGTAGCATCAAAATCATCCTTTCAGCTATTTTGAGAAAATTATAACTTGAAAGCGAAACCTTCGAAAGTAAGCGTATATTGTGATTAGGTATTGTGACTAATATGTATTTTAGACCTAAAAAAGAACCACCCGAAGCCTGGTAAGCGGAGTGGTTCTAATGGATCTACTTATTGCCGAACCGAACTTCAAGTTCAGTTATGGTACACGATACTCGCAATATCGTGCTTATCATTATTATAACCATTATTAACCATATATCAACTGTATTTTAATTCGAATTTCACCATTCTAACTTATTTACCATAAAAATTTATCAAGAGGATTGCTTAGAGTGTTTGGTGCTTTTGAGTAATTTTTAGGAATGGGGATTGGATTGATGCCAAGTTGACTCAACATTTCCAAGCGGTTTCGAAGTGTAGCTTTTGTCATGGATTTCAGTGGGGTATCAATGCTATGAGAAGAGACTTGTTTCAAAAATTCAATTAGCTTATTTTTATTGGAATTAGAGAGGGAGGAGTGACGTATACGTTTTCTTGCTTCATCTAACTTATAAAATTCTCCAGGATGGTAAATGGGTGACATATATTTGCGGAAATAACCTCGATAGACTTCCTCTTTCATATATTCTTTTAATTTCTTAGGTCGACAATTCCCTTTGTCTTGTCGAGCCATATAATTAATATGATCTTTGAGAATCCGTACTTCAAATCTTAATACGTTTTTTTCATACTCCTGTATCCTTTCTTTTTTGAATAAGCGTTCTTCTTCTTTTGAATAAACTACAGCCTGTGCAGAATCTGATGCATGGTAAACTGTTGTTTCATATTTTTGAAAAACACCTTCAGAATTACGCTTTCCTATATACTTTTTCTGATACCGATGTGATTTAGTAAGCTTCTGATACAAGTGAAGCAAAATATCTCGGTGGAGCTTTTCCTTTACAACTACATCGTATCGGTAATCAATTCTTTGTAGGATATGATGTTTGAAATGCAAAAAATGTTTAAAGAGAATCCAAAGAATATTCATTATCTCTTGTTCCAACGAATTATAATCATCTTCTGTAATGTCTGACTTACCAAGAAGGAGAATTGCATCTATGAACATATATAACTTCCACTGTCCATTGCCTTTATTTGAAATTTGAAGCGTAATTCCTTTAAACTTACCACCGTAGTAATTAACAAAGTAGTCATTCAGTTGCGTGTAAATAATATTAAATCTTTTTTGCAAATCCATAACTTCATAGTATTCAATGGGAAAATACAGCTTAATTGTATGGATCACTTATACCACCTCCAGATTGACCTTGGGAGGCTGGAAACATCTATACACCAAGGGTTTAATGTCATATTTTTGCTCCCAGCCCCATTATATTTATCCTTCCTTGCCCCAAAATTAGATGGGCTACTGACAATATAGCGAAGAAGTCAAGTTGAAATAAATAGGTTTTGTGTTCGAGCTGGTTTGAGCTGTTGATTCCATTAATTGTTGCAACATTCAATTAACTATTGACATTAGGCAAAATATTTCTTATTATAGTTTATAGAAATTTTTATATAACACATATTTTGATAGATTATAGACTGTTTTACTTAGATACATGAACAATTCAATAGGTGTACTTGTTTCAAGGGGGAGTATGCCCTCTTGCTTAACTACCTATTGTGTTTTTTGTATATCTAAGTAAAGCAGTCTTTTTTGTTGTTTTAGATGCATTCAGGTTCCTTTTCGGAACAAATCTCCTCTTTTTCTACATAGGTTAATGACACTTTCCTCATGTCATTAACCTTGATAACCTCAAAAATTCACTACGAAAGGAAGATCCCCAATGAAAGAATCCCCTACTTTAAATCTCCATGAAGAAATTGAAAAACAATTATTAATTGGAGCAGAGCTGGAAAAATACAATGCCCGAAAATTTCTTAACTTACTGTCCGATATGATTGTCAAATATGAATCTACTATTTACGACAAATTTAAGGAAAGCAGATTAGGAGCGTGAATGATTTATGCGAGCTGTTGGTTACGTTCGAGTAAGTACCGATAAACAATTAGACAATACTTCTATTGGAAAACAAAGAGAGGAAATTGAAAAATACTGCAAAAATAATGATATTTCCCTCGTTCACATCTTTGATGAGGGGGCGAAATCGGCTGAATCATTTAAAAATCGTACTGAATTTAAAGAGTTGTACTCATTTGTTTTAGATAAAAAAAACAAAATAGATTACGTTGTTGTTTATGATTCTGATCGTATATCGAGGGATAATTTAGAATCCCTTTATATTTATAAGCGATTAACACAGGCGGGAATAAACCTTATCTGTATAGCTGACAATATTGATACAAGAGATCCAAGAGCGAAAATTCTTTACCAAATCATGTCATTAGTTGCTGAATTAGAAAGAGATATGATTATTTTCCGAACAAACTCCGGCATGGAAAAAAGAGCTTCTGAAGGACATTTTAATGGAGGCGTAATTTATGGATATGCATCAAAGAATAAGAAACTTAAAATTGTGCCTGAAGAAGCAAAAGTCATAAATTATATTTTTGAGAAGTATGCGATAAATCAGTGGGGTTATAGAAAAATAGCGTCACACCTAAATACTTTAGGTATCACTACTAAAAAAAATAATTTATGGTCAATAACTGCCGTAAAAACGATACTAAGTAACCCCATATATATTGGCAAAGTAAAGTGGCGGAATGAACTGAGAGATGGAAAACATGCTCCCATCATAGATATAGAATTATGGGAGAAAACACAGCAAGTAATGGATCTAAACAGTTATGTGCAAGAGAAGTTGCATCCTGGAAGCTTCCCCTTATCAGGTTTGTTAAAATGTCCAGAATGTGGTTCAGCCATGGTACAAGGAAATAGCAGTCCAAAATACAAATACTACCAATGCTCCAGAAATAAGAACAGTGGTAGTAAGGCATGTTCCTCAAACCTTGTAAAAAAGGATTATGCTGAGCAACATGTATTTGATCAATTATTTTGTGATTTGCAAAAATACAATGTTAAAGAGCCATTGATCAAAATGATTCACTCATACGCCATGAGTGAAATTGAGCCATTGGAAACAACTATCAAGACGTATGAAGTTGAGTTAGAGGAATTAAAAACGAAGAGAAAAGAACTTATAAATTGGAGGCTAAAAGATATTATTTCAGAAGAGATTTTAAAAGAGGAAATGGAAGATTTACGAGAGGAAGAAAAATTAATAATAACTCGAATTGAAAAATTACAGCACCTCATTAAACTCAGAGATAAAACCTTTTTAACCGATATCATTTCAACTTCACTACACGATCTAAAGAACTTTTTCAATATTATCGAAGATGATGACAAAAAGGAATTACTTCGTTCTCTCATTGAAGAGATTCACGTAAATCCAGGAAAAACTACTAAGGATAGAACAATCAAAGAAGTGATTTATAAGTTTGATTTAAAATATTTGAATCAATTGAACTAAGAGAAGGGGAACATCCTTTCTCTTTTTTGTGTTTCATATTAAAATTACAAGGAAGGGAGGATTATTATGCACGAAATAAAACGTGTCGCAATTTACTGTAGGGTTTCTACCGAAGAGCAGGCAACGGAAGGATACAGCATATCTGCCCAATTACAAACTTTACGTCAATATACTCAATTATATGGTTGGGAGATTGCAGAGGAATATGTAGATGAGGGAATAAGTGGAAAGAACATTAGCGGTCGCCCTGCAATGCAAAAACTTATTTCAGATGTTGAAAAGGATAAATTTCAAGCTGTTCTTGTTTGGAAGATCTCACGCCTATCACGAAATATGTTAGATACTCTCACTCTATTAGACAAATTCGAAGATTATGGAGTAAAGTTCATCTCTTACTCTGAAAACTTTGATACAGGCAGTCCAATTGGTCGTTTAGTTGTTCAACTAATGGCTTCCATTGCAGAAATGGAGCGTAATACGTTATCTGAGAACGTTAAGCTCGGAATGAAACAGAGAGCATTAGAAGGTTCATGGAATGGAGGCGTTGTATTTGGCTACGATACAATTGAAAAAGAGCTTGTGATCAACAAAAAGGAAGCTGAGATTGTACAACAAATCTATCAACTATATGCCAATGGTAAAGGCTTAAAGTCAATCGCAAACTACTTAAATAAAGCAGGTTACAGAACTAAACGGAATTGTTATTTTTCGATAAACGGTGTAGCTCAAATCTTAGACAATGTTATCTATAACGGGAAGATCAGTTGGTTAAAAGTTGAAAATTGGGATACAAAACGGAGGAGAGGGAAAAATCCAAATCCTATCCTTGTAGAAGGACAGCATGAAGCCATTATTTCCGATGAATTATGGAGTATGGTACAAGCAAGGCGGAAAAGTAAATCATTTAAACAAAGGCAATCTAATGAACCATTTTTACTTAGCAGTCTTTTACGTTGCCCCGATTGTGGTCAAGGTATGGTTCCTGCCATTACAACAAATAAACGAAAGGATGGAACAAAGAAGAAATATCGTTATTATGTTTGCTCTAACTTTCATAACAAAGGTTCATCTGCATGTAGAGCAAATTCAATAAAAGCATATGATGCAGAATACGAAGTAATTAATAAGATTGAGAAGATCCTTTCCAACCAAAATCAGTTATTCTCTAAACTTCAATCTATAAATACTACTTCGATTGAATCTTTAAACCAACTCAATAGTGAATTGAAACAATTAGAAAATCGCCTATCAGAAATACAAGAACTACAGAATCGTTACTTGGAAGCATTTGAGCAAAAGACCTTACCAATAGCAATCTTGCAAGAACGATTACAGCATGTCTCTAAAGAAAAAGTAGAGTTAGAACAAAGGCACAATGAAATCACTGGGCAATTAAGCTCCAACGATGCAAGAGTAATCCAACCAGAGCTTATCCAAAAGCTTTTAGACAAATTCCTTTTAGTCTATAAACAATCATCAAGAGAAAGACAAAAACATTTACTTCAACTCTTGCTTAACAAGGTTACAGTAAAACACCCAATTGGGCAATCACGAATGGTCGATCAAGTTGAACTCGACTTTGACTTTTCAGAGGTCAATATTTCTAAGTCCTTTACACTTATCCACATGTTGTATCGAGAAACGGATAATGCAAATGGTTTTCCACAGCCAATACCCGCTTCCGACAACAAAATACCACCTTATTTACATCATTTTTTGCCTCTATTTATGGTACGGTTCCCCCCGATTAATCCGAAACGCCCGATAAACCTGCTCGAGTAAAATCAGCCTCATCAGCTGATGTGGAAACGTCATCCGTGAAAACGACAGCTTTTCATCTGCGCGCTTCAGGACGGCGTCGCTCAAGCCGAGTGAGCCGCCGATGACGAAGGTTACCTTGCTCTTTCCATATGTGGCGAGTCTATCCATATTATCGGCTAATTCTTCTGAGCTTTTCATTTTTCCTTCGATCGCCAAGGCGATGACGTGGGCGTCGGGGCTGATTTTGGAGAGGATTCGTTCGCCTTCTTTGTCTTTGATGATTTTCATGTCCTGGTCGCTTAAGTTCTCCGGCGCTTTTTCGTCCGGGAGTTCGATGATGTCGATTTTGGCGTAGGCTGAAAGCCGTTTGCTGTATTCGTCGATTCCTTGTTTTAAATATTTTTCTTTCAGTTTTCCGATTGCTACGATTGATATATTCACAGGTCATCCCCACTTTAAGAACAAGTTATTCAGATAGATTATCCACAATTGTGGATAAAGGTTGTGTATTTAGTATCCGATCATTCGTTCCCCACTATATATATTGCGGGCTTATCGCACAATTCACAGGTTGTGGATAAGCTGTGTGTATGTTCGATTTTTCTGATTTCCGGGGCTAATTCTTCCTCATCCACATACATGTCAATGACGGTCTCAATATGTTCTTCGCAAGACTTCATGAAAGTCCCTCCAATATCTGTATCATTGGGCTCTTTTATGAAAAAGCTCCCTATTCAATATACCCTATTTATTCACATGTTAATAGGTTTTACCCTTCTTTAGATCATTTATCCACAAGCCCTTTGGATAACTTTCCACACAAAAAGCACTGGCCTCCTGGCCAATGCTGAATGTCTCCGCTGTCTGCTTTTCATTTATACCGCTTCGCTTTTCACACCTTGATGATCTTCTGATATCTGTTTGTTGATGAGATGCTGCAAATAAGTGACGTTGAACAAGAAGGTCATCACCCCATTTGTCTTCAATTGCCGCTTTAGAAGAGCCTTCCGAATCCTGAAACAGCTTCTGATGTTTACAAAGCAGAATAAAAGGAATGAAACTTGAGGCAAAAAGCTGTGCGCTGGGTACAGAGCGCGCAGCAGGATGTTGTCGCCATAAGGGAGAACATCTTCTAAGACATAATGTAGGCTTGCCCAAAACGATTCCAGCATTGAAAAAGCAAATAAGAGCACCGTCACTTTTATCGCAATGTACGGGAGCTTGATCTGATATCTCTCGAACAGCTGTCTTCTCGACAGAAACCAAAATGGAATATACATCCCGAAGGTTACGAGCGTTAACAAAAGCGCGTGATCAGCTCGAATCTTCGGAAATTCCGCAAATTCTTTCATTGTTAAACCAACTTCTTTCCTTGCCATCTATACTTTTCCACTTTCCATATAAAAAGGTACTATAACGCAATTGATAAATCAAAACCAAATCTAGCTATTTAATGGAATTTTTTTAGGTATATCAGTTCCTTTTTTTGATGACGATAAATAAATCGGGTCTTTTGGATCGAGTCAAATTTCGTGCTTTTTCTTTGGGAATCGACAATCAATAGGGCGAAAATCGTCATTTTTTTCATCCTGTAATATTAAATCTCACTTTCTGTAACATAAAGAGGTTCGATATGATCATTTTGACTTTTTTTCGACACGTTTCTTTCAACATGAATAGGAACAAAGAACTGCTCCAAAAAAGGATCAAAGCTTAAAGCTTTGATCCTCGTGTTTACAGCCGCTTGCTCATATGCAAATCAGTTGTTTCAAAATTCATTTTCTCATACAGCCGTTTCGCCGTCTTATTATGGGCGAATACATGAAGGGAAAGCTTTTTGATACCCAATTGCTTTGCTTCCTCTTCCAATGCCTTTAAAGCCTGCTGGCCGTTTCCTTGTCCGCGATAGGCCTCGTAAAGGCCGAAATCATAAATGAACGCTTCCTTTTGCGGGTGGTAGGGATCTGCGTAAAGCCAAAGCCAGCCGATGACATCCTTGTTTTCATTCACAATCGACCAGAGATAATGATTGATGGTTGCCGTTCCATCGGGCAAAAGCGTTTTCAGTTGTTCTTCCGATTTCTCCATTGCTTCCGCTATCGTCCATGTGCCGGCTTTCACTTTTGCCATGGCGTAATGTTGGATTGAGTATGTTTGATAGGTTCTAAAATCGTCTTCCGACATCGGTGTCAGAAAGACCGGATTTCTTTTCTGCTTGCTTAAGTCTATTTTCAATTTCGTCTTTAACATCGATTATTTTTTCACTTCCTTTTTCGTTCTTATGATGCCCTGGTCAAATAAGGCCGCTTGGGCTCTGCCAGTTTATTGATTCTGTGCTGTATGTATATCACATTTAAAAGGAATGCGAAAACAGAGCCTTTGGCAGGTTCTTTTCCCGACAGTTTATTCAATGAAGCCGTCACAACGAGCGCACAGTAAATCAGAACACCAGCAGACAAAATCAAAATAATTCTATCCAGCAATAGATAAAGGCTGTAGTGCATCTCTGGAAATACGATTGCGGCTGATATTCTCATCGGAATAGAAAATAAATGATAAAATATAATGGCTTTTAACGTGGTGTAGGGAATATCATGATATGGCAGCAAATCGAAGCTTTTTCTTCTGGATAAAAACCAATATGGAATGTAAATCCCCAGGGTAACAAGACACAAAACAACAACGGACACCGTACTTTTGTTCTTTTCATTAGACAGCGTTTTCATCGCCATCTGCAAATTGTCGTTCATATCATTCCTCCGGATCTTCTTTTTCCAAACAAATGAATTGAATGAATATTTTCATTTTAGCGGCACACCCATCAATATATTCTTTTCCCAGTTGTTAGACAATAAGACTTAGGAACTAAGGTGACCTTAGGCTCATTTTTTAAACATTTATCCCTTCCTTTCTCATCAACTTCATCATTGATTTTTTCATTTTTATGTATTTTGAACGAACAAAAAACAACCTGGATTTTCCGCCAGGTTGTTTTATTATGGTTTTTTTATGCCGGTTTCTTGATTTTGCGAAGCGAGATTCGCCAATCGTTTCCAGTTTCAATATCGTGTGACTCGGCAAAAAATCCCCGGTTGACGGCAACCCCCAAATTGTCCAGCGAATTCACGTAAACAAGCGGCTGGCCCACCGGGATTGCGGCAAATGAACGTACAAATGGCATGACCTGGTGATAGACTTTGTGTCCGTTATTCATCACCATGACTCCCAATGCAGCTCCGTAGTGAATATCTAACGTGCTAAACAGCGTCCTGCTGATATTCGTCCACAGATTGCCGAAGCGAATATCCAAAATATCGATTGTAGGCTTCCATGACAGGGAGCTTGATCACTGAATCCGCGGAGACCTCGGGGCCGATCTGCTCGAAGCCGATGATGCCTGCAGCAAGTCTGGCTCCTGTGTATGCATAAATATCACGATCGTAAACGTATGCGACTCGCCGGACTTTGGAAGTCTGTTTTGCCATTCATCGAGCTGACGGGCTTCGGCGATTCCAATTTTCCTGCTGATATGGGTGAGCGTCCCGTTATCCGGTGTGATGATATATTGATTTGTGGCGATCTTTACGGCAATGCTTCGCCGTTTTGAGCCGACACCGGGATCGACGACGGTCACAAATACCGTTCCTTCAGGCCAATAAGAAACATTTTGCAGCAGGCGGTATGAGGCCTCCCAAATGTGAAACACGAGAATGTTGTGTGTTAAATCGAAAATCCGGATTGAACTGTCAACCGAATTTGACCGCCCCGTCGTCAATGCCAAAATCCGATTGCAATACAAGCGCATGCTGACTCATCCCATCTCCGTTTCCTTGTCAAAAATCATACAGCACGGCGAAATGAAACGCAATACGAGCCCTTGTCCGTTTTTTCCGTAGAATCGGTTTTTATCAATCAATATAAGAAAATTGCTTAGGTCAAAAATGTTCTTTTCGGTTCTTCTACCGTTGATTTCATTGCTAAAATTAAAAATTAACGCTTTGACGAAAATTTTTATCTCCTTCATCATAAAGGCATGCAAAAACAGCCTGGCTCGATTTGCCAGACTGTTCCTGATTAATTGCCCAATTTGGACCGCGACAGTTTCACTTCTGTTGTTTTTTCTTTTCCGCCGCGCATATATTTCAATTTCACTGTGTCGCCAACATGTTTCGTATAAAGCTCTTTGCGCAGGTCGACGATGTCGTATACCCGCTCGCCGTTGAACTCAATGATAACATCAAGTTCATTCAGATCCGCTCTTCCTGCAGGCGACATTGGGGCAACGCCCATGACAACAACGCCTGAAGTGACATTGTCCGGCAGTTTAAGCGTTTCCTGCCAATGGTAGCTGGCGATATCGCCAAGGGACTTCATCTCGATTCCGAGATACGGGCGTCTCACTTCACCGTATTTCTCCAAATCATTAATAACAGGGATCGCGAGGTTTGCCGGAATGCTCAGTCCAATCCCTTCTACGGCTGATTCTGCGATCTTCATCGAATTGATGCCGATCACTTTGCCGTCGATATTAAACAGTCCGCCGCCGCTGTTTCCCGGGTTAATGGCGGCATCTGTCTGCAATACCTCGGCATTCCAGTCCGGCTGTCCATCTCCATTCGAATCAACTGGAACAGCCCGCTCTGTTCCAGAAATGATGCCCTGTGTGACAGAACCTGAGAACTGCAGGCCGAGAGGGTTTCCGATTGCAATCACAGGCTCGCCTGTCTTGACCTTATCGGAATTTCCAAACTCGGCAGCCGCTTTTATTTTATTGCTGTTGACTTGAAGAACGGCAAGATCCATTAGCCTGTCGCTGCCGATCAGTTTTGCCGGAAGTCTTGTCCCGTCATTCAAGCTGACTTCAATTTGCGTCGCTCCTTCAATCACATGATGGTTTGTCACAATGTGTGATGTGTTGCCGTCCTTTTTATAAATAACACCTGATCCGGTTCCCGCTTCACCGTCTTCATCCCATACCCCTGTTTTTTGGATATTGATGACGCCGACCACGGCATCAGATACTTTAGAAACGACTTGTGTAACCTCATTATTGACATTGACTGAGACATTGCGCACCGTTCCGGTTTGTCCTGTTGCCGTCCGTCCCCCGTTCGATTCAATGACCTGGAGGTTGTACGGCAAGAGCCCCTGTTCGGAAAGATACGGCAGCGCAAAGACTGTCAGCAAAGCGCCGATCACGGCACCGATCAAGCTGGAAAACAAAAAGCTTCTCCAATTTCTTTCCGGCTTTTGACGAACGTACTTTTCCTCATCATGATTAAAATCCACTATATTCAAATCCTTTCAAGGAACGATATATGTATATAGTGTGGATCATATCCTTTCAGATTAATCATTGAACAAGAAAAATTTATACGGCTGCAAGAGGTGTTGGCTTTTTGGGATCCGTATCGAATAAATCAAAGGCTTCTCCGGCCAGCAATCCCTTGGCGGCAAGGGTTTGCTGAACCGACATTCTCGCCAGCTCCTTCATATTGTTGTCCTGGCTTAAATGAGCCAAGTAAATTCTTGATGTCTCGTCTCCGATGACATCTTTCATCGCCAATGCGGCATCTTCATTTGAAACGTGGCCGATGTCGCTCAAAATCCGCCTCTTAATATTCCATGGATAGCGGCCCATCTGCAGCATCCCGACGTCGTGGTTGCTTTCAAAAATAAAGACGTTGGCCGAGCGGATAATGCCTTTCATTCTGTCGCTGACATAGCCGGTATCCGTAATCAGCGCAAGCTTTCGTCCATTATAGTGAAAAACGTAAAACATCGGTTCTGCAGCATCATGAGAGACGCCAAAAGATTCAACATCAAGGGAACCGAACGACTTTACCGACTCCATCGGAAACACGAACTTCTGACCGCTGTCTATTTTGCCGATATGGCCTTCCATCGCCTTCCACGTTTTTTCATTGGCATAGACGGGAAGCTCATATTTTCTTGCCAGCACACCGAGACCTTTAATATGATCACTGTGTTCATGAGTGACAAAAATTCCGTCCAGCTGGTCCAAACTCCGGTCAATTTGCGACATCAGACCTTCGATTGCCTTCCCGCTAAGCCCTGCGTCAACAAGAAAAGCGTGGTCATCCGTTTCCAAATAAAATGCATTTCCGGTACTCCCGCTCGCAAGTACGCTAAATTGCAGGCTCATGGTTTCTCACTCCATTACGATTTTTCCTTTTTCTCCTGTGATTGAAGAACAGCGCCGTCCCGTGCATCCACGATAAATTCTTCTTTTATCGTTTTGTCGTCCGTTTTGCGTTCTACTTCGATTCTCCAGACCGGTACGAAAATCTGGGCGCTTGCCAAAGGATACTGTGTGAAATATCCAAGTTCAGCCGATTTGACTTTGCTGTATTTTTTCAGAAAATCCGGATAGTATAACGCTTCAACCGCACCAACCGCCGAAATCAGATTTTCTGTTTTGACCTCTTTTATGTCCTGCAGCATCGACTGTTTATAAGAAACGACTTCATTTTTATCATTAAAATAAAGAACGACTTCTCCCATTTCATTGTTGGTATTATCTTGTCGATCCTGAAAAATGTAGCTTCCTTTGTACGTTTGGAAGAAGATGATCTGCTTTTGAGACTTGTCGATCTTCCAGAACTTATACTTGCTGCCGTCAATGATTTCCTCATCGACGATTTCCCTTGCTTTTGTTTTCATATCCGTTTTCGGCAGCACAATGGGATCATCAAATACCATTTTGATTTCTGTTAAGGGGTCTGTTTTCGACAGATCTGTTTTCGGCTTTTGCCCTTTTAACGATTTAATTTCGCTCGGTTTAAAGATCCTTTTTTGCGCGGAGATTGAAGAGCCTTTTGATGTCTCCTTCGACAAGTTGCCGTAGGAAATATGGTCTGCTTTCATATCTTCCTGCAGTGTCGACTTTTCTAAAATCGGGAACTGGTTGATTTTCCGTTTATCAAAGTATTGATACGCCAAAAAGATATCAAGGATCAGGAAGACGATGATGAAGATTGTTTTTGTTCTATTCCACTCCACTTTCCACGCCCTCCTTGACCACTGCATCCTTTTCGGAAACCGGCTGCACCTTCCCGTTTATTTTAATGCACCATGTCGGCACAAGTTTAACAAGCGGGTCTTGTTCCGCTGATACTGAAACCATTTCATAAGCGGGGAAAATTTGTTCAATCTTGTCAAAGTTGTATTCTTCATTGTCCTTCAAATATTGAATCAGCTCTTGTCCGCTCATGATTTCTTTCTCTTTTTTGCTGACCGGATTTGCATTCGCTCCTAAGACATATGTCGGGTGTTTATAATCCAAAATGTCATTGTTCGCCCAGCGAAGCTCAATGGATGTCGTTCCAAAAGGCTGGCTCTGGCTGTTGACGACCGGCATCTGATCCATGAATAAATTAAAGGTGACCTGCTGGTTTTCATTCAAGCCGAAAAACTGATAATCGTCCGTCCAGCTTCCGGTATCATTTAAATATTTAAAGCTTTTATTGATCAGTTCTCCATTTTGGTAGGAAGAACTCGGCTCTAAATTTCGATGCTGGAACTTCACTTCTCTATTGTTTGAGTAAACCTCTAAAAGGCTTGTTCCATCCGAATATACCGGCCTGTTTAAGTTCGTTTCCTGCCGCACGGTTTGAGGGTCATCAAACAGGGCATTTTTAAAACGCGTCGGGCTGATTGTTTCGGTGAAATACTCTTTTTCAAACATCTTCAGCTTATTAACCGGCAGCAGCACATCTCTTCTTGCATTAATTTCATAATCCTTATAAAGCGGCATCTGCGACTTTTCTTTCTCAATATCTGAGAGGATGTTCCGGTAATTGGCCGATTCGATTTCCGCTTCAACAACCGTCTCTTTGCTGAAGGAGACAAAATAAATTTTTTTCGTGCCGCTTCCTCCATTGAAAGGAAGAATGACCCGGTCAAATGAGTTATACTCATACGAATTGGCTGACCATTTAAACAGCGGCTGCAGCACATCGATTGGAATATTGTCGCTAAAAACGAGATCCAATTTGGAGGCGAATTTGTTTTTCGCGTACAGCCAGTTTTTGAACTTCTGCTTATCAAATTCGTCTGAGATGTCTCTCAACGACTTGACTTCCCAGTGGCTCATATCATCCCAGAGCTGTGAATAGAGCGTCATATCATTCAGCAAATAATGTTTCCCATTGTCATGAATAAACATCTGCTGCGGCTTTACGGCTTCATTTAACAGCTTTGTCTGGTTTGTAATCGGCTGCTTGTCGCTGACCTGTGCCTGAGAATCTTCAACTCTTTCGTAATTCCCCTGAAATCCCCAAATATTGAAGGTGAAAAGGAGACTGATCACAATCAGTAGGGACAGTATTATCGTTTTCATTGTCTCACGCTTCATCCCAATCATCCTCTTGCTCCTCTTTATATGGCAGGGTAAATGTGATCGTCGTTCCTTTGCCTTCGATACTGTCGGCCCAGATATCTCCGCCGTGGGCCTGTACCATTTCTTTTGCAATCGCAAGACCCAGGCCGGTTCCGCCTAGCTTTCTTGTTCTCGCTTTATCCACCCGGTAAAAACGCTCGAAAATCTTTTCCACATCTTTTCTCGGAATACCGACACCCTCATCTTTTACGCTGATATAAAGGAGTTCTTCCTCCTCATTGACATCAACGGAGAAGGTGATGTGGCCGCCTTCAGGCGAATATTTCAGCGCGTTTGAAATAATATTGTCCAGCACTTGTGTAATTTTGTCCGGATCTATTTCAACATATAAATTTCTGTCAGGCAGATGGGTGATAAAATCAACGTGCTGCTCCTTTGTCATTTCAAAGCGCTCAATGATAAGTGAAAAGAAGCGGATGAAATGAACCCATTCCTTGTTGAATTGATAATCCTTGCTGTCAAACTTTGAAAGCTGCAGCAAGTCGTTGACAAGCCTGATCATGCGCTCTGTTTCATTCTGCGTCACATTCAAGAACCGCGGCGCAATATTTGGATCTTCCCAGGCGCCTTCCGCAAGCGCTTCTAAATAGCTTCGCATCGTCGTCAGCGGCGTTCTGAGCTCGTGTGAAACATTTGCAACAAACTCTCTGCGCTCTTGATCAATCTGCTCCTGTTCTGTGACATCGTAAATAACCGCAATTAACCCATCAATTTTCCCGTGCTCTTTTTGAATCACCGAGAAATTGACGCGAAGCACAGATGTCCGTTCTTCCTGGTCAATCTCCAGAAGAAGAGAGTCCTGCTGCTCGACCAAGTCTTCAAACGAGTATTCATCTTCAATACCGAGCAATTTGGTAATCGGCATTTCCAAAGCCGTTTCACGTGAAACATTTAAAAGCTCTAAAGCCGGTGAATTTAATAATATAATGGCGCCGTTGCGGTTTGTCGCAATTACTCCGTCCGTCATATAGGCGATAACAGAAGATAATTTTTTCCGTTCTCCTTCTGTCATCGATTGAGCTTCTTTCAGCTCTCTTGTTAAATAATTAAAAGTCGTGGCCAATTGACCGATCTCGTCGTTTCCATACTTCCTGACTTTTCTCGAGAAATTCCCTTTTGCCAGCTCAATGGCCTGCTTTCGCATATCTGAAAGCGGATGGGTGATCGTCCGCGCGACAAAAATGCCGAGGAAAGCTGTGATCCCGAGAGCGATAAGTGTTCCGGACGCTAAAATCGTATTGATCGTCCGGATTTGCGTATAGACATCATCCATCGAGGCGACGACATAGATGGCCCCGATCGTCTCTTGATTGGATTTTTTAATTGGTGTGACGGAAATCCGCACCCTGCTGTCCCGTTCCGGATCAAAAAAATTGTTTCCGTACGGGATACCGACTAGCAATGTTCGTTTGATGATGCCCTCTGTTGTCTTTTTACCGGCTACTTCCCGATTGTACGGGTTGGAAGTTGCGATGACTTCATAGCTTTTATCAATCAAGCTGACTTCAAGGATTTCGCCTTCCTTGCTAAAATCATTCAAAATCCGCTCTGCATCGTCTTTCAAAGTAGTTGAAGAATCGGTGCTTCTGTCTTTCGTCATCTCCTGCTCAAGATAGTAGGAGAGGTTGTTCACCCGCTGGTCAAGTGAATCTTTGTAAGAGTTCAGAAGGGACTCCTCCATCTCCCTGACAAAGTAGACACCGATGATCTGCATGGCGACGATGATCAGCAGGATGTATATTAAAGTAAACTTAAAATGTATGGAGCGAAAAAAACCGACTTTATTCATTTGGGCATTATTCCTGTTCTGGGTTTCTCAAGTAATAGCCGACGCCTCGTCTTGTGACGATCCAGCTTGGATGGCTCGGATTATCCTCAATCTTTTCGCGAAGGCGCCTTACGGTTACGTCAACTGTGCGGACGTCTCCAAAGTAGTCATATCCCCACACGGTCTGCAGCAAATGCTCGCGGGTCATGACTTGTCCGATGTGTTTTGCAAGGTAGTGCAGAAGCTCAAACTCCCGGTGTGTCAGTTCGATTGTTTCATCGCGTTTGGAAACGACATAGGCATCCGGAAAAATAACGAGCGACCCGATTTGTATTTCGTTTGAAGATGTTTCTTCTTCGGCCGGCACCGCTGTGTTCTGTCTTCTCAGGTTGGCTTTCACCCTGGCCAGCAGTTCGCGCGTGCTGAACGGCTTTGTCACATAGTCGTCGGCACCGAGTTCCAGACCGATGACTTTATCGATTTCTGAATCCTTTGCGGTCAGCATAATGATCGGCATGTCGTATTTTTTTCGGACTTCGCGGCACACCTCGACACCGTCTTTATTTGGAAGCATGATGTCGAGCAGGACTAAATCGGGATTCAGCTCCTCGACCATTTGCAGCGCTTCAATGCCGTCGTATGCGCAATGGACTTCATAGCCCTCTTTTTTCAGATTGAATTCTAAAATATCAGCGATCGGCTGTTCATCATCTACAACAAGTATCTTTTTTTCCATTATCCATTCCTCCTGGTTCAGAGTTATCGTACAGCGCTCAGGGAGAGAGCTGTTTGTGTTTTATATCAAGTCGTCATAAAAAGCTCATTCATGAAAATAGATTTCTTATACATTATAACGTTAATGAGACAAAAATTAAAAAAATAGTTCAAGGGAAAAGTTTTGGAAATGTCATCCGAATAGAATGGCGCTGACTCGGACCCCTTCATTAAATTTTCATTACTTTTTTTACTGAAAAATGAAACATCTTTCATGATGAACACGTCTATATAGTAACGTCTTCTTCTTCGGCCGGGTCCTCCGGCCTCCCTTTTTTTCCTTTCTTGTTCCCTTTCTCGTTTATTCTATATTTCAACCTATAAATAAAACGCATCTGTTCCATTAACAGACGCGCTTTATTAAAGTGGCTCGGGACGGAATCGAACCGCCGACACACGGATTTTCAGTCCGTTGCTCTACCAACTGAGCTACCGAGCCAAATATTCATATTTTAAAATGGCGGTCCGGACGGGACTCGAACCCGCGACCTCCTGCGTGACAGGCAGGCATTCTAACCAACTGAACTACCGGACCTCTATTTTACAGTACCTGCTTCGGGAAGGAATCGTGGTCCTTCCGAAGCAAGCGGGGATTTAGCAATAACGCTAAAGTAAATCAATGACCCGTACGGGATTCGAACCCGTGTTACCGCCGTGAAAGGGCGGTGTCTTAACCGCTTGACCAACGGGCCATAGAGAAAATGGTGAGCCATGAAGGACTCGAACCTTCGACCCTCTGATTAAAAGTCAGATGCTCTACCAACTGAGCTAATGGCTCAAAATTAAATGACACCCTTAGATTTAATCTAGCATAACGACGTCCACATCTCAGAAAGCTTTTTCAAGATGCCTCTCGATGTGTACGCTGAAGCGTATTCGGGCGTGCTCTGTCAACTGAGCTAATGGCTTTAGCGATGCAAATTCTTTTTCGCAACAACGAGATTTATATTATCATAGAACGAACAGAGGTGGCAATATATTTTTTATATTTTTTCTATTTATTTTTCCCCTTCATGAAAATACTCCGCTCCTTCGGTGTTTACCCAGTGCATGATTCCGTGCGGGTGAAATACCGACAACAGCCGATTCGCCTCATCTATGGGCATCCACTTCGCTTCAAGAATGTTCTCATCGAATGTGAGAGTGTCAGGACGGTCTGTCACCGTTGCTTTGAACACGATAAAATAGACGTGCTCGTCACCGATCACCGCTTCATTTAATGCTAAAATCCCGAGGGGTTCAATGCCGCAGCCCGTTTCTTCCTTCATTTCCCTTGAGGCCGCTTCCGGCAGGGACTCTCCCGCTTCAACCTTGCCGCCCGGCAGCGTCCATGATTGATTTTTTCTGTTTTTCACCATCAGGACTTGCCCGTTTTCTTCTGCGAATGAATAGACGACATCAACTCGTTTCATTTGTTTGCCTCCTTTTGATAAAGAAAGCCTCTGCAACAACGGCAGAGGCTTGGATCAGTTAGTTCGGACGGTACACGCTTCTGATCACATTTGTCTGAGATCTGTCAGGGCCGACGGAGAAAATGGACAGCGGAATGCCTGTCAGCTGGGAAACCCGCTCAAGGTAATGGCGCGCATTTTCAGGCAGATCGCTCAAGTTTTTCGCTCCTGTGATGTCTTCAGTCCAGCCCGGCATTTCTTCATAGACCGGCTCACATTCGGACAACGCTTTTAAGCTTGCCGGAAACTCCTCAAGAATTTCTCCGCGGTATTTGTATGCGACACAGATTTTCAGTGTTTCGATTCCGGTCAATACATCGATTGAATTGAGAGAAAGATCCGTAATTCCGCTGACGCGGCGGGCATGGCGGACAACGACGCTGTCAAACCAGCCGACGCGGCGCGGGCGGCCGGTCGTTGTGCCGTATTCGCGGCCGACCTCGCGGATTTGATCTCCGATCTCATTTTCAAGTTCCGTCGGGAAAGGGCCGTCTCCGACACGTGTCGTATACGCTTTTGAGACGCCGACGACATGCTGGATTTTTGTAGGGCCGACACCAGATCCAATCGTAACGCCCCCCGCGACAGGGTTTGAAGACGTGACAAACGGATATGTCCCCTGATCGATGTCAAGCATGACCCCTTGCGCCCCTTCGAACAGGACGCGGCGTCCGTCGTCAAGCGCGTCGTTTAAGACGACCGACGTGTCGCAGACGTATTGTTTAATTTGTTGACCGTACTCATAATATTCATCCAAAATATCTTCTATTTTAAATCCTTCCGCTTCATACATTTTTTCAAGCAGACGGTTTTTTTCTTCCAGATTGCGGGCGAGTTTTTCTTCAAAAACGTCACGGTCCAAAAGATCGGCGATGCGGATGCCGACGCGTGCCGCTTTATCCATGTAGGCCGGGCCGATTCCTTTTTTCGTCGTGCCGATTTTGTTTGCCCCTTTCCGTTCTTCTTCCACCGCGTCAAGCTTTAAATGATACGGAAGAATGACATGGGCTCTGTTGGAAATTCTCAAGTTTTCAGTTGTGACATTGCGTTCATGTAGATAGGCAAGCTCTGTCACCAATGCCTTCGGATCAACGACCATTCCGTTGCCGATCACACATATTTTATCCTTATAAAAAATACCGGATGGAATCAAGTGCAGCTTGTACGTAACCCCGTTAAATTTAATCGTATGTCCTGCGTTATTTCCGCCTTGGTACCGTGCGATCACTTCCGCGTTTTCTGAAAGGAAATCGGTAATTTTTCCTTTTCCTTCGTCACCCCACTGGGTACCGACAACAACTACTGAAGACATATCCGTCCACCTCCGTTAACCTTTTCAAACGATATCAATATCAAACATAATCAGTTTATCAGTGTCACGCTTTAAAGTCAATTGTAAATCCGAACATTAATTTTACAACGTAACATTTTCGTTCGTTATTATAAAATTAATTTTACAATTTTCCTTTTTGAGAAACGGTTTTTCACTTAAAAACTCAAAAACTAGCGAACATGCAAATTTTTGGACAACGGCACATATGTGGACAATCAAGGCGCCTATTCCGCCCCATAGCTTCGCAGACAGGTAAGAACGCAAAAAATCCCTAAGAACATGTCTTAGGGATTTATGCACCAGGCGGAACACCCGCGTCATCAAAGCGGCGCTCCAGGTTCACGAATTTATTGTATTCCTTGACAAATGCGAGTGAAACGGTGCCGACCGGGCCGTTCCGCTGTTTTGCGATAATAATTTCGATAATGTTTTTATTCTCCGATTCTTTGTCATAGTAATCATCGCGATATAAGAAAGCGACAATATCGGCATCCTGCTCGATACTTCCCGATTCCCGGATGTCTGACATCATCGGGCGCTTATCCTGGCGCTGCTCGACGCCGCGGGAAAGCTGGGAAAGGGCGATGACCGGAACTTCAAGCTCCCTCGCCAGCGCTTTCAGCGCACGGGAAATTTCCGATACTTCCTGCTGGCGGTTGTCCGATGAACGGCCGCTTCCCTGGATGAGCTGCAAATAGTCGATTAAAATCATGCCGAGTCCGTTTTCCTGCTTCAAACGTCTGCATTTTGAACGGATTTCGCTGACGCGGATGCCGGGTGTATCATCAATGAAAATGCCGCTGTTTGACAGGCTTCCCATCGCCATCGTCAGCTTGCCCCAGTCTTCTTCCGTCAAATTTCCGGTACGGAGATTTTGTGCGTTGATGTTGCCTTCTGCACAAAGCATCCGCATGACAAGCTGTTCGGCTCCCATCTCAAGACTGAAGATCGCGACGCTTTCGTCCGTTTTCGTCGCCACATTTTGAGCGATGTTCAGAGCAAAAGCGGTTTTCCCCACAGATGGACGCGCGGCAACGATGATCAAATCATTTCTCTGAAAGCCGGCTGTCATTCTGTCAAGCTCCGTAAAACCGGTCGGAATTCCGGTAATATCCCCTTTGCGGTTGTGAAGCTGTTCGATATTGTCATAGGTTTGCACAAGAACATCTTTAATATTTTGGAAGGCCCCTGTATTTTTGCGCTGGGCGACTTCCATAATCGTTTTTTCCGCTTCGCTTAAAAGATCCTCGACCTCATCTTCCCGCGTATATCCGTCTTGGGCAATCGTCGTTGCCGTACGGATCAAGCGGCGCAGAATCGATTTTTCTTCTACAATCTTTGCGTAATATTCTATATTAGCCGCAGTCGGCACAGAATTTGCAATATCCGTCAAATAAGAAATTCCGCCGACCTCTTCCAGAAGATCCGTATTCGCAAGCTCTGATGTGACTGTCACCAAATCTACAGGCTCGCCGCGGTCCCCGAGAACAAGCATGGCGTTAAATATTTTTTGGTGCGACATTCTGTAAAAATCATCTGGAATCAAGACTTCTGACGCCAAAGTTAATGCCGATGGTTCTAAAAAAACAGCACCTAACACGGCCTGCTCAGCTTCAATATTTTGCGGCGGCAGCCTGTCATTCAGAAGATCTGTCATGTTAAGCACCGTCCTCCCATAAAAAATAACCCAACGTCTATTTTACCATTTTCACAGAAAAAAAATAGACTCTGGAAGAAACCCTTTATTCGGAAATATTTTCATAGAAAGCTTCGCGGAAAGGAAGTGTTGACCTGTACAGGAGAAAAAGGAGTGACGGGTATAACGGGGGCGGCCGCACAGCCGCAGGTGGTAAAAACGACAAGCTTAAAGGTGTTTGACCTTCAGTCCAGCCTGCCGTTCCAATTGTTTTTAAACAGCATGCTGACCATCAGATCGGTCGCATGTTGATATAAATCCCATTCCTCATAAGCTGCAAACCTCATCCTCAGCGTTTGCAGCACATTGCGCATATCTTTGTATTCTTCAAATGTGTAAAGGCCTTTTGATCTGACCTGAAGGTCATACAATTTCTTTTTCAATGCCGATAATGTCGTATTCATGCGCAGCACCTCCTATTTCATTTATAGTCTCTTTCTCTTTTTCTTCCAACTCATTTGTTATATGATGTTACAATAAATGTTGTCACTCATATTTACTGTTGCGTCCCTCGGACGCTCGGGTACAATAGAAAATGGAGGAAAAGAAGAAGTCTTTATAATATGAGCCGAAGCGGCGCAAAACCTTTCGGAATCCTTAAATCTTCCTGTCCGAACAAACCATGCCATATGCCGCAGCATATTCCGCTTGAAAACTTGCCGTCATACAGAAGCAGGATCGCCAAAAGTAACCTTGGACCGCGTTCCGGGTTTCTTTTTCATGTCACTTTTTCACCTGAAAGCAAAGGAGAATACAGCATGCAATACAATGACGCTCGACGCACCCGTATACACAATATCTTATTGATTGCCGGAATTATTTTTATCGCTTTTAATTTAAGACCCGCCATTACATCAGTCGGACCATTGATCAGTTCGATCCGCTCCGACTTGGTCATGACAAACGGGATGGCAGGTTTTTTGACGACTTTGCCGCTATTGTCTTTCGCGTTTCTTTCTCCAATCGCTCCAAAGCTCGGACAGAAACTGGGCAATGAAAGAACCCTTTGGGTGGGATTGGTCGTTCTGTTGATCGGCATTTTGCTGCGTTCCTATGGGGATCGTTTTACATTGCTTACAGGAACCGCTCTGATCGGAGTCGGGATCGCCATCTGCAATGTGCTGCTGCCAAGCCTCATCAAACACAAATATCCCGATAAAGCGGGCATCATGACAAGTTTGTATACAACGTCCATGTCGATATTTGCGGCGCTCGCTTCCGGAATCAGCATTCCGCTTGCTCACGGCTTGCAGTGGGGATGGAGCGCTTCACTGATGGTATGGGCGGGATTGGCGTTTATCGCCATTTTGCTCTGGGTTCCGCAGCTGCGCTATCATGACACGGCCAACAGCACCGTCCGCGTCAAAACGGAGGGACAAACCGTCTGGCGTTCCAAAATCGCCTGGCAGGTCACCTTCTTTATGGGCATTCAGTCTTTCTTGTTTTATTGTACGATCGCCTGGCTGCCTGAAATCCTCCGCTCCCACGGGATGAGCATGTCGCTTGCCGGCTGGATGCTGTCGCTGATGCAATTTGCCAGCCTTCCGTCGACATTTTTAACACCGGTGCTCGCCGGTCGTTTCCGAAATCAGAGAAGCATCGTCCTTGCTCTCGGCATTCTTTACTTAGCCGGGATGTCAGGCCTTTTATACGGAGGCAGTACGGCCATGCTGACTTTCTGGGTGATTCTGATCGGAATTGGACAAGGTTCAAGCATCAGCTTGGCGCTGGCTCTCATCGGACTGAGAAGCGAGAACGCCGATCAGGCGGCAGCTTTATCAGGAATGTCGCAATCCGCGGGTTATTTGCTGGCGGCGATCGGCCCTAGTTTTGTCGGATTTTTATATGATCATATGCATTCATGGAACGGACCGATCCTGCTTTTCGTCGCCGCGCTTGTCGCTCTCATTGGTGCAGGGCTTGGCGCGGGCAGAAATCAGTATATCTACGCCAAACCAGCATAAAAAAAGCTGCCGGGATTTCCCGGCAGCTTTTTTCCCTTTATAACTCTTCCTCAAATGATAAATTAACCGGTTCTTCTAAGAGTTCACCGTGTATTTCCATATTCGTTGACGGAACACTTTCGTCAACCTCTTCAAATGTGACATGATCGATCCACACATGACCGGGGCCGGATAGCTGAATCCCAAATGAAATGACCGCGCTGTTTTCAGGCACATCTAATACTACGGCGTAACGATTCCAATTCGTCGTTCCCGTAATCGGCCTATTGCTCATATTATCAAATTGAAGCACATCCTCCGCCGCACTGTCGACCCGCATCCAAAGAGAAGAAAAATGCTGCACTCCTTTCGTTTTGATAAAGCAGGACAGACGCAGCCTTTTCCCGCGGTAGCGGTCAGCCTTAAACTGCTGCATCATCGTGGCAAACTCACCGATATCCTGAACCATGATTGATTTTAAATAGCCTGAAGCTTTGCCGTGAAGTACATGTTCCCGATCTATCCCCATTTCGAATTGAAACGGGTGGCTTCCGCTTAGTACCCAGCCTTTCATGTTTTTCTCCATCCAAGATTCCTCCTTTTTTGAAGCGATCGGCCTCATCAATGTCCGGTATGCGCCCGGCGGCATGTGATACAGCTTTTTAAACGCCCTTGTAAACGCTTCTTGTGACTCGAACTGATAGTGCAGCGCAATATCGATGATACGGTGATCTGTATAAAGCAGGTCTGTAGCAGCATGGGCAAGACGCCTCATACGAATATAGGAAGCGGCTGACATCCCGACTTCCGCTTGAAAAATACGATGAAAATGAAATTTGGAAAATCCCGACACACCGGCAATATCCTCGATTGAAATCTGCTCGTGCAAATGTGATTCAAGCCAATCGATCGTTTTTTGAACCGCCCTTTCATAATGCATGTTGGCCGCAGTCTCCTTTCACCTCTAGAATACTGGATTCCGCATCGCCTTTTTTGATTTTTTTTGCGATGTGGATATAACCTGACAAAAAAGCCGGCAAACGGTGTGTCATGATGTATGATTGGATAGAAGAAAAATATTTTTGTTAATGGTCTAGACAACTAGAACTATAATGTTCTATACTGATGATAACGTTTTCAAGAAAGGACTTTTGGCTGTGAAAACTAACCAAACTAAACGCTATATTTTAAAACATCTTCGTATTTACAGTGAAAATGGAATGATAGAAAATGGATTTGTCCTGACAAATGGAGAAACAATTGAGGCTTGCGGATCAATGTCAGAGCTTCCCGAAGCTGCACAGACCGCTGAGCCGCTGACATTTCCGGAAAACTTTAAAGTGCTCCCCGGGATGATTGACGTTCATATTCACGGTGCAAACGGCGCGGATGTCATGGATGGAACGCCCGAAGCTTTAAACACGATGGCTGAAGCCCTTCCGAAAGAAGGGACGACAAGCTTTCTCGCAACAACGATGACCCAGGATGCAGCCAGCATCGAACAAGCCTTGGCAAATGTCAAACGCTATATGGAGTCAGACATTCGTCCGGGCACTGCCGAAGTTTTAGGGATTCATTTGGAAGGCCCTTTTATTTCAGAAAAGCGGTGCGGGGCCCAGCCGCCCGATGCCATCATTCCGCCTGACTTATCTTTATTCAAAGCATGGCAGGAGCTTTCAGGGAACCATATTAAACAGGTGACGATCGCGCCTGAGCTGGAAGGCTCTTTAGAGCTCATCTCTTATTTGAATAAAACCGGTGTTGTCGCTTCAGCCGGCCATTCTGATGCAGGGTTAAAGGAAATGGAGGCAGGGATCGAAGCGGGCTTATCACATGTCACCCATTTGTTCAACGGCATGCGGGGTCTGCACCACCGGGAGCCCGGGGTAGCGGGCAGCGCCCTTTTACATCGTGAATTGATCGCTGAGCTGATAGCAGACGGGATTCACGTCCACCCAGCCGTCATGAAACTGGCCTTCCGGCAAAAACAGAAAGAGGGCATCATTTTAATCACCGATGCGATGCGCGCAAAGTGTCTTAAGAATGGAACTTATACATTAGGCGGCCAGGAGGTGTTTGTAAAGGATGAGAAAGCCGTGCTTCAGAACGGCACATTGGCCGGCAGTATTTTGAAGATGGATCAGGCTGCCCGGAACATGATGGAATTCTCTGAATGTACACTGGAAGACATCGTCCATATGACAGCGGTGAACCCTGCCAAACAGCTTCAGATCTTCGACCGCAAAGGCAGCATCAAAAATGGAAAGGATGCCGATTTGATCGTTTTGAACGAAAAAAGCGAAGTTGTGATGACGCTGTGCAAAGGGGTTATCGCGTTCAACAAAAGGGAGGTTTAACCATGAATATCATTGAAGCTAAAGATTATCAGGATATGAGTCAAAAAGCCGCCCGATTCATCATCGACAAAGTGAATCGCTTCTCTGCACCCGTGCTTGGCCTTGCGACAGGAGGAACGCCTCTTGGGACGTATCAAACCTTGAGGGAAAATTTCGTGCGAAATGGAACGTCCTATAAGCATGTATACACTGTGAACCTGGATGAGTATGTCGGGATTTCACCTGATGATGAGAACAGCTATACGCGCTATATGAAAAACCAGCTGTTCGACCATATCGACGTTCCCCTAAGCCATACCTATTTGCCTGATGGCATGGCGGAAGATTTGGCCGTCGAATGCAGACGCTATGAGCAGTTGATCGAGCGGCTGGGAGGTGTTGACCTGCAATTGCTCGGCCTCGGCTTAAACGGTCACATCGGCTTTAATGAACCGGGGACACCGTTTTCGTCTCAAACACATGTCGTCACACTGACAGAATCAACGCGAAAAGCCAATGCCCGCTATTTCGATGATCTTTCGTCCGTCCCGTCCCAGGCTGTGACTATGGGTATTTCGACAATCATGAAAAGCAAACAGATTCTGCTGCTCGTTTCAGGGGCGAAAAAAGCCGGCATTCTGGCCAAACTGCTCAGTGAAGAACCGAGTGAAGACATCCCCGCTTCCATATTAAAAAAACACCAGGATGTCGTCATCATCGCTGACAGTGATGCGCTATCGATTGTGAAAGAAAGGGGTATGATCGATTGATAAAAAAAGATTCCCACATCCCCATCTACTACCAGATTGAAACTGAAATCAAAAAGATGGTCGAAACAAAAGACTTAAAGCTCGGGGACTTGATTCCTTCGGAAAGGGAGTTTGCCGAGAAATATGAAGTAAGCAGAATGACCGTCCGGCAAGCGGTCAACAACCTTGTCAACGAAGGCATCCTCGTACGGAAGCGGGGGAAAGGAACATTCATTGCCAAGCCGAAGATTGAGCAGCCTCTCAAAGGGTTGACAAGTTTTTCTGAAGACATGAAATCAAGAGGCATGACACCCGGCACGAACATGCTCGGATTCGGCATTATCGCTTGTGATCAGCGAACGGCGCACAAATTGGAGATCGCGGAAGGCTCACCCGTCTACGAAGTGAAACGGATCCGCCTTGCCGACGAAATTCCCATGGCATACGAAATCTCATATTTGCCGGCCGATTTGATAAAAGGTCTGACAGAGGATATTATGAGCGCCTCACTGTACGACTATGTTGAAAACACGCTGTCTCTCACCATCGACCGCGCGGCACAGACATTGGAGCCGTCTATCGCGACCCAGGCAGAAAGCGAACCGCTCGACATTGATGTGGGCGCGCCCGTTCTTTTGATTGAGCGATGCAGCTATTTGGAAGACGGCAGACCGTTTGAAATGGTGAAATCCGTCTACAGAGGCGACCGCTACAAATTCGTCATCGATATGAAGAGGAAAGAAACATGAAGAAGACAGAGGAAACCAATGAAAAAAGCAGAGCGCTCGATGAGATGAGCGCGTTGGAAATCGTCACTTTGATGAATGAAGAAGACCGTTCGCTTCCGGGCGCCATCAAGCCTCACCTCCCCCAAATTGCCGATGCCGCCGACGAAATTGTCAGCTGCCTGCAGAACGGCGGAAGGGTGTTTACAGCCGGAGCCGGTACAAGCGGCAGAATAGCTGTCCTTGACGCCGCGGAATTGCCGCCGACATTCTCCATCGATGAAAATCAGTGGGTCGGCCTTATCGCGGGGGGACATGAAGCAATGTGGAAGCCGCTTGAAGAAAATGAAGATGACCCGGAAAAGGTCGTCGCCGAATTGCAGGCGCATTCGTTTTCAAAAGACGATCTGTTCATCGGCGTGACGGCCAGCGGTTCAACTCCCTATGTCCTTGGCGCCTTATCCTATGCCAAAGAGATGGGGGCCGTCTCGGTATCGATCAGCTGCAATACAGGGACAGAAGCAGGCAAAAACAGCGCAATCGCGATTGAGGTGCAAACGGGACCTGAAATCATCCGCGGCTCAACCCGCCTCAAAGCCGGAACCGCGCAAAAAATGATTCTGAATATGCTGTCAACCGCTGCAATGGTGCGGCTCGGGCACGTTTATCAAAACGAGATGGTCAATATGAAATTGCTCAATCAAAAGCTGTCCAACCGGGCCATCAGCATATTAATGAATACAACCGGCGTCTCGCGGGAGGAAGCTTTGCAGGCTTTAAAAGAAAGCAGCTTCGACATTAAGGCTGCGATCTTTATCGTGCTGACAAACGGATCTTCGGAAGATGCCGGACGCTGTTTAGCCCATGTAAACGGCCATTTAAAAAAAGCAATTCACTATTATCGAAAGGGGTTTTAACAATGTTGGGATTTCTTCAAAACATCGGCCGCGCCCTGATGCTGCCGATCGCCGTTCTTCCTGCCGCGGGACTGCTCCTTGCCTTAGGAAGGGAAGACCTGTTTAACATTCCATTCATTGCCGCTTCAGGTCAGTCGATTCTCGATCAATTGCCGATCATCTTTGCGATAGGTGTCGCCATCGGCCTGTCAAAGGACGGACACGGCGCCGCCGCCCTATCCGGAGCCATCGGCTATTTTGTGCTGACAGGCGGCCTTGCAGCCATTAATGAAGACCTCAATATGGGGGTTCTCGGCGGGATCATCTCAGGCGTCGTCGCCGCCGTCATGTATAACCGCTTTAAAGATGCAAAACTGCCGGACTGGCTTGGATTTTTTGGCGGAAAACGCTGCGTTCCGATCATGACGGCCTTTTCTTCCATCATCCTCGCGGGCATTTTCGGGTTTGTCTGGATATACGCACAGCAAGCAATCGACGCCGTCGGCACCTGGATCATTCATGCTGGGGCATTAGGAGTCGGAATATTCGGTCTTTTGAACAGGCTGTTGCTTCCGCTCGGTCTCCATCATATTTTAAACAACATGGTTTGGATGGTCTTTGGCGAATTCGCCGGCAAAACGGGTGATATGAACCGCTTCTTTGCCGGAGATCCGAATGCGGGCGCATTTATGACCGGTTTCTTCCCGATCATGATGTTCGGTCTGCCAGCGGCGTGTCTTGCGATGATCGCCGCCGCTAAAAAACACCGCCGTAAAGCAACGGCCGGTTTATTAATCGGACTCGCGTTTACATCGTTTTTAACAGGGATAACAGAGCCAATTGAGTTTACATTCATGTTCCTGTCACCGCTCCTTTTCGGTATTCACGCCATTTTAACGGCTAGCGCGATGACCGTGACCAACATGCTCGGCATCCATCACGGCTTTACCTTTTCAGCGGGAACGATCGATTATCTCTTAAACTATGGAATCGCCACAAAACCGCTATTGCTGCTTCCGGTCGGACTGGTGTACGGTATCATCTATTTCATCATCTTTTACTTCTTAATTACAAAGCTGAATTTGAAAACACCGGGACGAGAAGATGAAACCGAGCAGGAGGCCGCGCCGGTGAGCGTGGAAACGGGGTCTTCCAAATACGAATCGCTTGCGGTCCAATACCTTGAAGCGCTGGGCGGAAAAGAAAACATCGACACATTGAACAATTGCGTCACCCGGCTGCGCCTTAAGATCCGCGACGCATCCAAATTGGATGAACAAACATTGAAAGCGCTGGGCGCCAAAGGCATCGTGAAGCTCAACCAGCACGAGCTCCAGGTCATCGTCGGCACAGATGTCGAGTTTTTGGCAAATGAAATGAGAAAACATACGGAATAAAAGAGAATCCCCTTCACTAGAAGGGGATTCTTTTTTACGATTGCTCTTTCACATGAACTTTCAGTGTCGCTTGAACTTCCGGATGCAGCTTCACCGGAACATTTGTATATCCTAACGAACGAATCGCATCGTTCAATTCAATTTTACGTTTGTCTATTTTTAATTGATGGGCCTTTTGGAGCGCATCGGCAATTTGTTTGCTTGTGACAGAACCGAAGAGACGGCCGCCTTCCCCGGATTTTGCGGAAAGCTCCACCGTAATGGTTTCAAGCTTTTTCTTCAGCTCCTGCGCTTGCTTTAATTCTTCAGCCGCTTCTTTTTTCTCTTTTTTCTTCTGTCCTTCAAGCGCGCTGATATTAGAAGATGTCGCCTCAACAGCAAGCCCTTTTTTGATCAGAAAATTATGAGCGTAACCATCCGCTACATTTTTCACTTCGCCTTTTTTCCCTTTGCCTTTAACATCCTGTAAGAAAATTACCTTCATTTTTGAATGCCTCCTTCAAAATACTCGTCTATCGCTTCCTTGAGGCGGCTGAGCGTCTCCTCAACAGAGATATCCGTCAGCTGTGTGGCGGCGTTTGTTAAATGCCCTCCGCCTTCAAGAGCCTCCATGATGATTTGAACATTCACTTCGCCAAGCGATCTGGCGCTGATGCATACCGTGCTGTCATCCCTTCTCGCTACAGCGAAGGAAGCTTCCACATCACTCATGGAAAGAAGGGAATCCGCGGCTTGCGCAATGATGACCTGGTCAAAATATTCGTCCGCCTCACCGTTCGGCAGAGACGCGATGGCGATGCCGTTTTTATAAAAAGACGTGTGCTGAATGAGCCTCGCCCTTTTAATAAAATGATCAGCTGTTTCTTTTAAAAACTTTTGCACCAATACGGTGTCAGCCCCCTTCGCACGGAGGTATGACGCCGCATCGAATGTACGGGAACCGGTGCGCAGCGAGAAGCTTTTCGTATCCACAATAATTCCCGCCAGCAGCGCGGTCGCTTCGATCATATTGATTTTCAGGCGCTTCGGCTGGTATTCAAGAAGCTCTGTCACAAGTTCTGCCGTAGATGAAGCATACGGCTCCATATAAACAAGCAGCGGGTCTTTAATAAACTCTTCCCCTCTTCTATGATGATCGATCACGACGACATTTTCAATTTTATTGACCAGCCTTTCTTCGATGACAAATGAAGGCCTATGTGTGTCAACAACGACAAGAAGCGTGTCATCGTTAGCGATCTCCAGCGCCTCTTCCGGCGTTATAAAGCGTGACCAGAGGTCTTCGTATTTTTTGATTTCCTCAATCAAACGCTGGACGCTGGCGCCTATCTGACCGGGGTCGATGACGACAAATCCGTCTTTTCCATTGGCCTGTGCGACTTTTAAAATCCCGATGGCTGAACCGATCGAATCCATATCGGGAAACTGGTGCCCCATGATGATCACATTGCTGCTTTCAGAGACGATTTCCTTGAGAGCGTGTGAAATGACTCTGGCCCTGACGCGCGTGCGTTTTTCCATCGGATTTGTTTTCCCGCCATAAAACTTCACTTTTCCGTTTGGCTGTTTGATCGCCACCTGGTCCCCTCCGCGTCCGAGCGCCAAGTCAAGGCTTGATTGCGCTAAATCGCCAAGCTCCTTCAAAGATGCAACAGATGCACCAATCCCGATGCTCAGTGTCAGTGAAATTGTATGAACGGACGTTTTTTCGCGGACTTCATCCAGAATCGAAAACTTCGATGCTTCCAGCTCGCTTAAAATATGCTCATTCAAAACACCGATAAACCGCTCGGAAGATACCCTTTTCAGGAAGATCCCGTACTGCTTAGCCCATTGATTCAGAAGGGATGTCACTTCACTGTTCATCGTGCTTCTCGTCTGATCATCAAGCCCTTGTGTCACATCATCATAATTGTCTAAAAATATGTAGGCGAGAACCGTTCTTTCATTCTCATATTGCTTTTCAATCTGTATTTGCTCTGTGACATCAAAGAAATACAGCAGCTTTTCTTCTCTTTTGATGACAACGTTGAATTTACGGTCATTCAGCGTAATCGTTTCTGTATCCACTTCCTGCTTAATCAAAGGAACGACAGACTCGCAGGTATCGTAAAGAGAACGCCCGACAAGCGTGCTTTCATTAAAACAAGACGCCATAAACGGATTGGCCCATTCGATGTAGTATTGATCATTAAAGAGCATGATCCCGATCGGCATTTCCAGAAGCGCCTCTTCTCCGACTTTTTTCAGCCGGTAAGACAAAGTGGATATATAGTCGTCCAGCTCTTTTCTGATTTGAGAGTCGGCGCGTTTTAAAAAGTATAAAATGACGCCAAGAATCAAGATGCCGGCCGCTCCTGCCATCCAATTAAAATAAAGGTTGATGAGGACAGAAATGATTGTGACGATAATTAATGAATAAATGGGATATCGAAATAACGGTTTTTCATAAAAATTTGGCACTCAAATCAACTCCTCACCATGGAGAGAACATTTACTTTTTTTTAATTTTCTCTCTCAAGTTAAAACCTATGTCCATTATACCTAAGATGCGTACAAGGTACACCAAGGGTGAAAACAGCGCAATAATCAAAAAAATAACCGGCAGAACCGTTGGCATCTTCTTCGCGTGGCAAAAATAAAACACAAATGAAAAGCCTTGGATGGCCATGATGAATCCCAGGAGCATACTCGCATTTAATAAAATGGAATAGAACACGCTTCCCTCTTCAGCAGGAGCGAGCGAAAGAAGAATCGTCAGCAAGTAGACCCAGATGATGCTTTGCGGAAGCCTCAGCTCCCTAAACGGTTTTAAAGACGGCATCTTCACTGCGGTACGCCGAAGGATCGGTTTTGCAATCAGATGATTCAAAAAAGCGGCAATGCCGGAAAACATCACAATCATCGTCGGATATAAATAGCGCATCTGCTGCAACTGTTCCTTCATTTGCTCCATCTGTTTTACCGTCTCTTTATCATTTCCAAACTGTTTTAAACTCGATTCAAACATGTTGAATGTTTCATTATATGTTTGATTAGCCGTTTCTATTAAGTTTAACCCGAAAAATTGAATGCTGACGAAAAGCAGCAGAACCATTGAAACCATGTATGTAACAGCTGCTGAAGTAATCGCATATCCGGGCTCTTTTTTCCTATAGTGAAAGCCCATCATAATTCCGGCAGCACTGACCGGAAATGCCAGAATCAGGCCGCTCAAAGAACCGGCCACCATAGAAACCGGCAAACTGACAAGGCCCATGAAAAGGCCGGGCTTCACCCCATGCCTGATCGTCAGCATCATCACAGGCAACGGCAATGCAAATAAGAGAAACGTTCCGATTAACGGAATATAGAGGCTGATCATCATCAAAACGGCAAAAAGACTGAGCAGTATAGCGCCTTCTACCAAAGCTCTTGTTTGTTTCACTTGTCCACCTCGTATTTTTTGTTTTCATGAATCAAAAAGAGCAGCATAAACGACTGCTCTTTTTTACGTCGCATTTCCGTTTTCAATCAAACGAAGCATGAGCAGGTACTCGACCTTCTCTCACTGTTTCTTTATTTTAACATAAGGGCAAATCTCAAGTAAAACGATCCCAAGACACAGATGTCTGCTGTCATACCCACTGTTGTTCCATGTGAAACATCCAATATATTGGGACCTCGTTGCCGCTTCACGAACCATTTTCCCGCTTTGGGCATATGTTACCTTTGAAAAAACGCGGAGGAGAATCGATATGAATACAAAAACATTGGCTTGGCATGAAACAATGGAATTGCATGAATTGATTGCAGCCCAGTCGGTTGGCTTGGTAAAGCTGAAGAAAAGCCTTAAAAAGATCAGTGATCCCCAATTAAAACAGCTATACAGCACATCTGCAAAAGCGCTGGAACAGAATTTAAGAGAACTGCTTCCCTTTTTGCCCAAGACACCGGCTTTTCAGCGGGAAGAAGAACGGGCGGACGTCTATTTTGAAGCAGGAGATTTATTAGTCTTAGCGAAAACGACCGTTCGGAACTATGCGATTGCCATTACGGAAACGGCAACCCCTGAGCTGCGCAGAGTGCTGGTGAAACAAATCAACGCGGCCATCAAACTGCATGAACAAGTATTTAATTATATGTACCATAAAGGATTGTACCCATCCTACAACCTTGTGGAGCTCTTGAAAGGCGATGCCATGCACGCGCAAAAAGCGATCTCGATGCGTTAAAAAGCCGGCAAGGATTGATCCCTGCCGACTTTCTCATCATGTTCTGCTATTTCACGATTAAAACGGGGCATTTCACCCTTTTGGCGACTTTATGGCTGACACTTCCGAGTACCATTTCTTGCAACGTGTTCAGCCCCCTGCTTCCTACAATCACGATATCAATATCATGATCGTTTGCATATGCGACAATTGTCGGGCCCGGATCTCCGTGTTTCATCGTCATTTTATACGGAACGGCTGAATGCTTCAATTTTCTTTCGACTGCCAAGATCCTGCTGCGCCTCTCGCGTTCCAGTTTTGCGCGATTTTCACTATGCAGCACTTCGCTTTTCGCTTTATCATAGTCCAATACATAAATGACCTCGACCATCGCCTGATCTGTGAGAGAAGCAAGACGAATCGCTTCATCTGCCGCCCTTTCTGAATGAATCGATCCATCCGCAGCCAACAAAATGTTTTTGTACACCCTTCATCACCCGTTTTCTTAGTGATTTGATACTGAACGATGAGGCTGATCATAAGTTGCCAATTTTTTGACGAGCTGAAAGCTTGATTCATTCAAGCCGAACAACTCAACATCAATTCCCTGATCCTTAAACTTCAAAGCGACTTTATCGATCGCCGCCACAGCAGAATCATCCCAAATATGGGCTTCTGAAAAATCCAGGACAACCTTTTTCGTATTTGCATCCACATTGAAGGAATTGATGAAATCCTGTACAGACGCAAAGAAGACTTGCCCTTTGATCGTATACTTCATTTCGTTTCCTGTCGATGTTTGCTCAATTTTCACTTTGGAAATTTTCGCGACAAAGAAGATTGCGCTTAAAATGACTCCGGCAAATACACCTTTGGACAAATCATGTGTAGCCACAACCGTAATGACGGTCACCAGCATCACGACCGAATCTGTAAGCGGCACCTTCCTTAACATGTTAAATGAGGACCAGTCAAATGTGCCGATCGATACCATAATCATCACGCCGGCCAAAGCGGCCATCGGAATTTGCACAACCCAGTCACCGAGCACCATGATGAGAAACATGAGGAAGACTCCGGCCACCAACGTGGACAAGCGACCTCTTCCGCCTGACTTGACATTGATCACCGATTGGCCGATCATCGCACAACCCGCCATGCCCCCGAAAAACCCGGCGACGATATTAGCGATTCCCTGTCCGCGGCTTTCCCTGTTTTTATCACTTTCCGTATCTGTCATATCATCGACAATCGAAGATGTCAATAATGACTCAAGCAGACCGACGATGGAAAGCGCAAAGGCTGTCGGAAAAATGATCGACAATGTCTCAAAATTGAAAGGAATATCAGGAATCATAAAAGCAGGTAATGATTGCTTTATTTCTCCCAAATCCCCGACAGTGCGCAGATCGAAATGGCCGAAAATCGCAAATGCCGTCATCGCAATAATGGCAACAAGTGCGGACGGAACGGCTTTTGTAAAACGGGGGAGAATATAAATAATCAACAATGTTATACCGACCACAACATACGTCATATACGAAACTCCAACAAAATGAGGAACCTGGGCCATAAAAATTAAAATGGCCAGCGCATTTACGAAACCTACCATAACCGACCGCGGAATAAATTTCATAAAGCGTGCGATTTTCAGTACCCCAAATATCAATTGGATCATTCCGGTCAAAATTGTCGCTGCAAATAAATACTCAATCCCGTGATCCTTCACCAATGTACCCATTAAGAGAGCCATCGCTCCTGTTGCCGCTGATATCATCGCCGGACGGCCTCCTGCAAACGAAATCACAACGGCAATACAAAATGACGCGTACAACCCAACCATCGGGTCGACACCCGCAATGATGGAAAACGCAATGGCTTCGGGAATGAGAGCTAGCGCTACGACGATACCCGAAAGGATATCCCCCCGCACATTTGAAAACCATTCACTATTTAATTGTTTAACACTCAAAGAATCAACACCTCGTTTGGATATATTTGCTTCTAACTCTCATAGAAGCCGTCTGTTTTTAACATGTTTCACTTTAGCAAACATGTATACAAATGTCTATAAGGTTTTTTTGCCACATCTGTTGGCGTGAGGGTCATCATCTTAAAAGAGAATGGAATTTCAAAAAGAGCCCATTCTAAGTGGAAGAGGAGGTTTCATCATGACGCAAGAGCTCGAAAAACGCCCGGGACATACGAGATGGTATATTTCATCCTTATTAAGCAGCATGATTATTTTAAATTACTTTGACCGTGTCACCATTTCAGTTGCGGCTCCTGCGATACAGGATTCCTTTCAATTGACGGCAACACAATTAGGCGTTGTCTTTTCAATTTATACGTATTCCTACACGCTGATGCAGATTCCGGTGGGCAGTCTTTTGGACAAGTACGGCGTTGCCTGGGTGACACGAATCGGAATGGCGGTTTGGAGCGTTTTAACGATCTTTTTAGCTTTTTTGCAGGGAAAACTGCTTTTATATATCGTTCGCTTTTTAATCGGTTTAACAAGTGCATCAGCTTTTCCAGCCGCTTCGAAAGCCACGGCCTTATGGTTTCCAGCAAATGAACGGGGGCTTGCCAACTCGCTGTTTGATTCGGCTGCGAAATTCGCAAACGTGATCGGCGCTCCTCTCATTGCATTTTTAGTTACCACGTTTGACTGGCGGGCTGCTTTTCTGACGATCGGGATCATCAATGTGCTATTTACGGTTTTTTTCTGGGTGTATTATGAACAGCCTGAACGGCATAAGCGGATATCAAAAGAAGAGCTTCATTATATTCAAAAACACAATGCCGTTTCCAGTGAAGAGATATCAGAACGGACAATAACCGCTCTGAAAACGATGCTGACAAATCGAAAAGCGTGGGGGCTGATGATCGGATTTACGGGCTATGGCTATACATTTAACCTGCTGCTTACATGGCTTCCGACGTTCTTTAAAGAAACCTATGGGATGGACATCATGTCTTCAGGGCTGTTTACGGCCGTTCCCTGGCTGATTTCGACGCTTTCCGGGATCATCGTCGGCGGATGGCTCGTCGATTTCTTCATGAAAAAGGGCTATTCAAATACAAAAGTATATCAAACGATTATCATCATCGGAATGAGTCTCGGCTTTGCTTTTTTAGGCGCCGTTTTCACAGACCATATCATCATCGCAGTCATCTGTATTTCCGTCGGTTTGGCCGGAATTTCCGCAACGGCGCCCGTCGGCTGGTCCATCTCGGCGGACATTGCACCGGCGGGCTCAATCTCGCTCCTCAGCTCCATGGTCAATTTGGCGAATAACCTGTTCGGCGGCATCATCGCGGTATCGTTGACAGGTTATTTGGTGGATGTCACCGGCTCGTTTACGCTCAGCTTTTTAGCGGCGGGCTTTGTTTTATTGCTGGGGCTGATATTTTATCTCGTTGTCCTTGGCGACATTGAGCGGATTCAGATTAGGATACATGAATAAAAGAGCCGTTATGACGGCTCTCCTTGTTTGATAGGCTTTCGGGCAAGCAAGGCGCAAATAAAACCCGCCCCGGGCAAAATCATCAGCATCACTAAAACGGGCGTATAGCTTTGGAAGATGTCAAATCCCACACCGAACGGCAGCGGGCCAAACGCGGACCCGACGACAGTTACAGCCATCGCGATCCCTTTGATGCCGCCGATATAACGGCGCCCAAAATAGTTCGGCCAAATGATATTGAGCGTAATTCTCTCAAGGCCGCTGGCCACTCCCCAGACAACACCGAAAAGACAAAAAATACACCATTGCCCAAATCACTGAGGAGACGGGAATCAGCAAAACTACGCTGTACCGCTATTTAGAATATGGGTCCTAAAAATTCATCATAATAAACAAAAAAGAACAAGAACCTCATAGGCTCTTGTTCTTTTGCTAATCACGGCTTACTCGCCTGCTACATAAGGAAGTAAAGCCATTTGACGAGCACGTTTGATTGCAACAGTCAATTTGCGTTGGTATTTCGCACTTGTTCCTGTTACACGGCGTGGTAAGATTTTACCGCGCTCAGAGATGAATTTTCTAAGAAGATCTACATCTTTGTAGTCGATGTGCGTAATTCCGTTAGAAGTGAAATAACACACTTTACGGCGTTTCGCACGACCGCCTCTGCGTCCTCCTGCCATCGTTATTTCCCTCCTTTCTGTTCTGTTTTATTCGTCCGTCATCCATTAAAATGGCAAGTCGTCGTCTGAGATGTCAATCGGCTTTCCATCATTGGCAAATGGATCATCATTAAAGCTGTTGCCTTGATTGCGATTCTGGTTGTTCTGACTGCTTCCGAATGGATTCGGTTCGTTTTGTCCGCCGCCAAAGTATTGGCCTCCCTGGCCTCCGCTGTAACCGCCGGAACCAGAACCGCCGCCTTTAGGCTCCAGGAATTGAACACTTTCAGCTTGAACTTCTGTGACATACACACGCTGTCCCTGCTGGTTTTCGTAGTTCCTCGTTTGCAAACGTCCGTCAACACCTGCAAGGCTTCCTTTTTTAAGGAAATTCGCTACGTTTTCGGCTTGTCTTCTCCAAACGACACAGTTGATAAAATCCGCTTCACGTTCGCCCTGCTGATTCGTAAACGTACGATTCACAGCGAGCGTGAAGGTCGCAACAGCTGCACCGCTTGGGGTATAACGAAGCTCTGGGTCCTTTGTCAGTCTGCCGACTAAAACAACTCGGTTAAGCATATTGAGAGACCATCCTTTTGCTTTAGAGTATATCAATCAATTCTGTTTATTCTTCTTCTTTAACCACGATGTGGCGAATGATGTCATCACTGATTTTAGCTAAACGGTCAAATTCTTGAACTGCTTCAGCTCCAGATTGAACGTATACGATTTGGTAGAATCCGTCGCGGAAATCGTTGATTTCGTAAGCAAGACGGCGTTTTCCCCAATCCTTCGTTTCAGTGATCTCCGCACCGTTTGTCGTCAGAATGTTGTTGAAACGTTCAACAATAGCCTTTTTAGACTCATCATCAACGTCCGGGCGGATGATGTACATGATTTCGTACTTTCTCATTTGTATTTGCACCTCCTTTTGGACTAAGCGGCCCATTACCTGGGCAAGGAGCAATAATCCTATTACTCACAATTTTATATTATATCAAAGCTCTTGTCCCTTTTCAACTGTGTTATACATTGAAACGGAAATGAATGACATCGCCGTCTTTCACGATGTATTCTTTTCCTTCAAGGCGGACTTTTCCCGCTTCTTTTGCAGCGGACATGTTTCCGGCTGCAAGCAGGTCGTCATACGCCACCGTTTCCGCGCGGATAAAACCGCGTTCGAAATCGGTATGGATGATGCCCGCACATTCAGGAGCCTTCATTCCCTTTTTAAACGTCCAGGCTCTGACTTCCTGTTCTCCCGCCGTAAAATAAGTCGCAAGACCGAGCAGAGAGTAGGATGCTTTAATCAGCTGGTCGAGACCTGATTCTTCAATGCCAAGCTCTTCAAGGAACATCGCCTTTTCCTCACCCTCAAGCTCGGCAATTTCGGATTCAATTTTAGCGCAGACGACGATAACCTCGGCTTTTTCGCCGGCGGCGAATTCCCTGACCTTTTGGACATATTCATTTCCTGAAGGATCAGCCACTTCATCCTCACTGACATTCGCTACATATAATACAGGCTTTGTCGTCAACAGGTGAAGCTGCTTCAGCACTTTTTGCTGCTCTTCCGTAAATTCAACGGAGCGGGCAGGCTTTTCCTGTTCAAACGCTTCTTTCAGCTTGGTCAAAATCTCAAATTCAAAAACTGCTTCCTTATCCTTCTGCTTCGCCATCTTACCTACGCGTCCGATACGCTTTTCAACGGTTTCCAGATCAGCCAAAATCAACTCCAGGTTGATCGTCTCAATATCGGAGATCGGATCTACCTTTCCGGAGACATGTGTAATGTTGTCATCAGCAAAACAGCGGACAACATGACAAATGGCATCCACTTGGCGAATATGTGAAAGAAACTTGTTTCCGAGTCCTTCACCTTTGGACGCTCCTTTTACGATCCCGGCAATATCGGTAAATTCAAATGCAGTAGGAATCGTCTTCTTCGGGTTGACGAGCTCTGTCAATTTTTGCAGCCGCTCATCAGGCACTTCAACGATCCCGACGTTTGGATCAATCGTACAAAACGGGTAGTTGGCCGATTCTGCCCCGGCCTGTGTAATCGCATTAAACAAGGTTGATTTCCCAACGTTTGGCAAACCAACAATCCCAGCTGTTAAAGCCATTCTTTCATCTCCTCTATCATTAAACATGCGTGTCTTAGTCGCGTAATGTAAACCTGCAACAATTATAAGGATGATTAAAATAAAAGACAAGCTGACAAAACTTGCTTTTCAATAACAAAAGCAGTGTGAAAATCCAATTTTACCCTTAGAACGATAAAAAACATGAGGGTCCGCTTTGGATTAAGAATCGGACTCCTCATGCTTGACCAAGATTTTTTTCATCTTTCTTTGAAAATCTTTGCGTGGAATCATGACGCTGTGAGAACAACCTTCACATTTTATCCGGATGTCCATTCCCATCCGAATGATCTTCCAGCGATTTGTCCCGCATGGATGCGGCTTTTTCATTTCAACCACGTCATTCAGGCCAAATTCTTTGTCGGCCAAGCTCGTTCACCTCTTTGCTTCCTTTATCGTGATCTTATTGTACAAAAAACGACATGGAAAGAGCAATTATTCAATAAAAAACTTTTTATATACTATATACCAATTAAATATAAAAAATATTATGTCTTCCATTTACTCAACAACGGATAAAGTAAAATATTGACTAATAGATATAGGTTTAACAATCCATAAATAGGATATAAAAAGGCGATTAAATTGGAAAATCCAAACGTTGTAAAAGGCAGCATGATGAAAAGAAGAAGGAAAACCATGATCCATCTCGGCCAGTTCACAACTGACAGAAAACGGCTTGAAAGACCGAGGATGCTTGAAATCGTCGTCGTATAAATCGCCACGCACAGCACCGCTGTCATGAATAAAAAGATAGGGAAAGGAGCTCCCTCCAAAACCGCAAATAAAGGGATTTCATAATGGGATAATTCACCGGCGAGCTCCACGAGCGTCTCATTGTACATATACGATATTGCACCGAAGATCAAACCGCTTAAAATGCTTGCAATCCTTGCCTCACCGACTCCTTTGATTTCTTTTCCGACCGCAGATAACACGGCCACGACGGATAAAATGTTGAGGGAAGCGAACGCGATGCCGGCGGGCCAGTTATACTGCTGGTTTAGGTTGAGAAGCCATGGCTGGTGGTGAGCTGTTTGAAAGGAAATCAGCACGTACAAAAGCCCCGCAACCAAAACCGGAATCAAGTAGCTGTTGACCGATAAAATCCCTTTGATTCCCCATAGAAAAAGCAATCCGGCACACAGTGAAAATAAGATGACACCGGCCCAAAACGGAATATGGAATATTTGCAGTGTGACACCCCCGCCGGCAATCATCACAATCGTCGTCGTGAACAAGTAGAGGATGATCAAAAAATCATATACTTTCGCCAGGAGCGGTCCGATCAATTTTTCCAGAACGGGCAGAAAATGCACCGATTTTTCTTCATAACTGATCCTCATGACAATATAAGTCGACAGGCTGAACATCATCGTGAACAGGAGGATAGCCAGTCCGCTTTCATCACCAAAAAACTGCCATATCTCCTGGCCGGATGCATATCCTGCGCCTATTAAGCTTCCTAAAATGAGAAGCATCCACTTCATTCCGGCTCTCCACACGATTTTTCACCCCATCAGCAGCAGTTTTTAATGCTTGTTTACGCATTCACTGACACTATATTGTCCTTACTTGATAAAAATTCATGAATTCGCCGAAAGTGTTTTTTTGCAAGAGACTTTTAATTATATTGATATAACAAAACATCCAAAGCATAAAAAAAGAGACTGCTGGATATACTGTAAACAACCATTGATTACTAAAAAACACACCAAAGCAATGCTGTTACCACGATGACAAGGATGTGAACCTATGAATCGCAAAGGCGGGATTTTCTCTCAAGAACCGATAAAAGAATACATCTCTCATTCAGATCCGTTGGCAGTAAAACAAATTGAGAAAGTTCTTAGCGTTTATTTAAAAGAGGCAGCCGGACGGCCCATTGTCGTCGTTTGTATCGGCACAGACCGCTCAACAGGTGATTCTCTCGGTCCTCTCGTTGGCATGAAGCTTGCCGCCAAACAGCCGGCTCGTTTTCACGTTTATGGAACACTGGCTGATCCGGTTCATGCCGTCAACTTAAATGAGAAGCTGGAGAACATTTACCTGGAGCATGACAACCCTTATATCATCGCCATTGATGCTTGTCTGGGACGGACAAAAAGCGTCGGTTCTTTTCAAATCGGCAAAGGACCTTTAAAGCCCGGAGCCGGCGTCCAAAAAAGCTTGCCGGAAGTCGGCGATATACACATCAACGGGATAGTCAATGTCAGCGGTTTTATGGAGTATTTTGTTTTGCAAAATACCCGTCTCAATCTTGTCATGAGTATGGCAACTGTTCTCGCCGAAGGTTTATCACATCTGGAGAAAGCAGGAGGGTGGCATCAGCGCCATGTCACACCGATTCAGCGGATGACAGGAAGAATGTAACACGAAAAAAACCATCTGTATCCATTCAGATGGTTTTTGCACTTTATGACTCTTTTTCTGATAAAAGTTCAAGAATGCGGTCCAAATCTTCATTTGAATAAAATTCGATTTCAATTCGGCCCTTTTTCTTTTGCTTTTTAATGGTGACAGGTGTTCCAAAGTAATTTTGCAAGTATGACTCCCGCTCTTTAATGACGGCATCTTTTGCTTGTTTCGGCTTCTTTGTTTCACGTGGAACATCAGCATTCAGCTGTTGAACCAACTTTTCAAGCTGACGGACGTTCAGCTGTTCCGATACAACCTTTTGAACCAATGGCTCGAGCTTTTTCTTATTTTTCAGCCCCAGTAACGTTCGTCCATGCCCCATTGATAATGTACCGTTGTCAATTAACTTCTGAACCTTTTCAGGCAGCGTCAGCAATCGCAAATGGTTGGCGATGTGAGGTCGGCTTTTTCCAAGCCTTTTCGCCAGCTGTTCTTGTGTCATATCAAGATGTTTTAGCAAAGATTCGTACGCTTTGGCTTCCTCAAGCGGAGACAGGTCTTCACGCTGAAGATTTTCCAGTAGGGCAATCTCCATCATCAGGGATTCTGACAGCTCTCGGACAATCGCAGGAATCGTTTCTAAACCGGCTTTTTCAGCAGCTCGAAAGCGGCGTTCTCCGGCTACAATGTCATAGCCTTTGATAGACTTTCGAACGATAATGGGCTGCAATACTCCATGCTGTAAAATGGACTCCTTTAAATCTTTTAACGATTGGTCATCAAACGTTTTTCTTGGCTGATAAGGATTGGGCCGCAAATCGTGCAGCTTGATTTCCTCAACCGTCTCTTCGGATAAATCAACATTTGAAAACAGTGCATTAATCCCTTTTCCGAGACCTTTAGGCATTCGCAGCCACTTCCTTTGCTAAATCTAAATAGACTTCCGCTCCCCTGGAACGCGGATCATATAAAATAATCGGCTTTCCATGACTCGGTGCTTCACTAAGTCTGACGTTCCGAGGAATCACCGTTTTGTATACTTTATCGCGGAAATACTTTTTCACTTCTTCAATGACCTGTATGCCTAAATTTGTTCTTGCATCGAGCATTGTCAGCAATACGCCGTCAATCATGAGATCGGTATTTAAATGTTTTTGGACGAGCCGCACCGAATTAAGCAGCTGGCTCAATCCTTCTAAAGCGTAATACTCACATTGAACAGGGATCACGACAGAATCTGAAGCCGTCAGTGCATTGATTGTCAGCAATCCAAGTGAAGGAGGACAGTCAATGATCATAAAATCATAATTTTGTTTGACGGATTCCAAAGCCCGCTTTAATCGCACTTCCCGGGAAATGGTCGGAACCAGTTCAATTTCTGCACCTGCAAGCTGAATCGTTGCAGGAATGACATCCAAGTTTTCTACAGATGTTGTTTTGATGACATCTTTGACATCTGCATCATCTACTAATATATCGTACACACAGTGATCGACATCAGCTTTTTCTACGCCGATTCCGCTTGTTGCGTTTCCTTGCGGGTCTATGTCGACTAGCAAAACCCTTTTCCCGATATAAGCCAAGCAAGCTCCGAGGTTAACAGAGGTTGTTGTTTTGCCAACGCCCCCTTTTTGGTTTGTGATCGCAATAATTTTCCCCACAATGTCACCTACTTTCACATTGAACAAGTTTCTCTCATTTCTCTATTTTAACAAAAAAAGAATCAGACGTTTGCTTTTTTTGAATTTTTGTTTTGTCTATTCTGCATATGTTGACATCCATGTAAAATAAAAGGGAATTTTGACGAAATGAAAATAATATAAAAATTATTTTAGTATAATTAAAAAAGGATAAAAAAACCCCTGAAACATCTCATGCTTCAGGGGCTGTCGCTTAATCGGCTGCAGGCATCTTCCGGGTGGCAATGGCGATGCGGTTCCAAGCATTGATCGTCACGACCGCCATGATAATTTCAGCCGTTTCGCTTTCGCTGAAATGAGCCCTTACTTCGTTGTAGATATCATCCGGCAGCCCGGCATCTGCAATTGTTGTTACAGCTTCGGTCAAGGCTAATACGGCCCGCTCCTTTTCCGTGTAAAAAGGGGCTTCACGCCAAGCGTTGAGAGCGTATATCCTCTGTTCTGACTCTCCGTTTTGCCGCGCATCCTTCGTATGCATATTCAGACAGAAGGCGCACCCGTTTAATTGTGACGCGCGGATTTTGATAAGCTCTTTTAACACCGGATCAAGGCTTGAAGAGGCCTGTGCTTTTTCAAGCTCAACCATACCGGCATAGCCCGCCGGATTTACTTTTTCCATTAAAAATCTCGTTTCCATATCAATTCCTCCTTTGCTGATTCATTTATATAACAAATGAGGCGTTCGGTTTGTGACAAAAAACACTATATTATGATGCGTTTTAGTTTATCCGGATTGGAAACGATATAAATATGTTTGACAGCATGCCCTTCAGGATCCCAGGCAAAACATAGAGCGTAAACCGGGCGGTTGTTCCGTGTGATCAGCACACCGTTTTGTCCATTGATATCGGCGGAAATAAAACGGCCTGAAAAGCTCCCTTTTTTGACCACTCCCGTAAAGAAAGCAGAGATTCGACTTCTGCCATAGATTGGTCTTAAGGCGCTGCGCACTTTTCCGCCGCCGTCCGTAAATAATATCGCCTCTTCTGCCACTCTTCTTGAAAACTCTGCAAAATTCCCTGTTTTTGCTGAATGGATAAACAGCTCTGCCAGCTCCTGTTCTTTATTCGGTTTGGATAAAACAGAGACTTCTCCGCCCAATTTATGTTTCAGCCGGCTGTAGATTTTCCGGCAGCTCGCTTCCGATTTTTCAATAATGGACGATATTTCCTTATACTGATAGCCAAACACATCCCTGAACATGAACACCGCCCTTTCTACAGGATTGAGCCGGCTCATCATCACCATGAACGCATAGGAAACCATTTCTTCTTTTTCAATGAATACAGCCGGGTTCTCCTCAGAGAGTGTCACCTGCGGTTCAGGAAGCCACTCTCCGACATACATTTCCCGTTTGTTCCGGGCTGAGTTCAAAAAATTAATGCAGCGGTTTGTGATCGATTTTGTCAAATAGGACTGAACATGATCCATTTGACTGATATCTTTCTCCTGCAGGTCAGCGAATAAATCATGCACCATATCCTCGGCATCTTGAAATGTTCCAATCATCCGATAAGCAATTGATAGTAGCAATGAACGATATTTTTGATAATATTCCATAGCTGCTCCCTTTCTGGATATTTTCTTTCAAAAAAAAAATAAAAGCTCCCTTTAGAGCTTTTATTTCGGTATCCTGATCGTAAACTGAATGTATTCTTCAAATTCCTCTTCTTCTGTATTCAGTTTGACGCCGCTGTCTTCGACCATTGACAGGGACTGGCGGATCGTATTCATCGCGATTCTCGCGTCTCTGCTGAACGCTTTTCTCTTTGGCTTAGGCTTTCGTTTGCCCTGTTCAAGCATTTTGACGACACGGTCTTCGGTTTGTTTAACATTTAAATTCTTTTCAATGACCTCGCTTAACAGCTTAACCTGGAGTTCGGGCTGTTTTAACGGGATGAGCGCTCTGGCGTGACGCTCGGAAATTTCTTTTTTTAAAATCGCTTCCTGAACCTCTTCCGGAAGCTTTAACAGCCTGAGTTTGTTGGCGATCGTGGACTGCCCTTTGCCCAGCCTTTGTGCGAGGGCTTCCTGGGTCAAGTCATGAAGCTCAAGCAGCCTTGCATATGCATGCGCTTCTTCAATCGAAGACAATTCCTCCCGTTGGAGGTTTTCAATCAGTGCGACAGAAGCCGTCTCTGTATCTGAAAAATCTTTGATAATGGCGGGAACCTTCTCCCAATTGAGCGTTTGAACCGCCCGCCAACGCCGCTCTCCTGCAATCAGTTCATATTGTCCTTCACGCTCTGTTTTTCTGACGACAATCGGCTGAATGATGCCGTGTGTATGAATGGTTGCGGCTAATTCTTGAATTTTTTCTTCAGAGAAAATGGTGCGCGGCTGAAAACGGTTAGGAATAATATCGCCTACTGGTATATCTTGAATTTCTTCTTTATTCGTATCATGTTCATTAATCTCTGCTTCTTCTTCCTTCTCACCAATGCCGAAGAGACGAGAGAATGAATGCTTCATGTACCTACACCACCTTTAAACACTGCCATTTTTATAATTCTATTTTCTCATGAATTTTCCTTCTGTGTCACCGCGAATTTTGAAGAAAACGAATATTTTAACCTTCAATAGGAGATTTATTAGGTGTTCCAGGTTTTCTTGGAAATTTCTTCGGTGTCTGCGACTGTTTTTTAATGACAATGATGTTTCTGTCGCTTTCTTCGATCGGCAGCTGAAAGGAATGTACGGCTTCAATTTGGCCGCCCAGCGCTTTTATGGCTTTTTTGCCCGTCTTTATTTCCTCTTCGGCGGAAGCTGCTTTTAAGGCTACGAATAAACCGTTTTTCTTGACGAGCGGCAGGCAAAGCTCACTGAGAACGGAAAGCCGTGCGACCGCCCTGGCTGTTACAATGTCAAAGCTTTCCCGCTTGTCTTTCAATCTCCCGAATGTTTCCGCACGGTCATGGTAAAAAGCTGTGCTTTCCAATTTTAAAGCAGCGGAAAGCTCGTTTAAAAATTGAATACGCTTGTTTAATGAATCGACGATTGTCACGTGAAGGTGAGGAAAACAGATCTTGATCGGAAGGCTGGGAAACCCGGCGCCCGCCCCAACGTCACACAAACTGTCCAGCTTGTTGAAATCAACATAAAAAGAAGCGGTGATCGAGTCGTAAAAATGCTTTAAGTACACTTCTTTTTTCGCAGTAATGGACGTTAAGTTCATCTTCTCATTCCATTCAACAAGCCATTCATAATAGGTTTCAAACTGCTCCAGCTGGAAGGGGGAAAGGGAGATGCCTTTCTCCTTCAGGCTGGCTGTAAATTGCTCAATGTTCATGCCGTCATCCTTTCTATTCCGCAACCTTGGCGATCCGGCCCTGTTCAAGGTAAACAAGCAGAATCGAAATATCAGCAGGGTTTACACCGGAAATCCTTGAGGCTTGTGCAACTGACAGCGGTCTGACCTCTTTTAGCTTTTGACGCGCTTCGGTCGCAATGCCTTTAATCGCATCATAGTCGATTCTGTCAGGAATCTTTTTGTTCTCCATTTTCTTCAGCTTTTCGACCTGCTGTAAGGATTTTTCAATATAACCTTCATACTTAATTTGAATTTCAACCTGTTCGGCCACGTCGGCGGGGACTTTTTCTTCCGCCGGTGCAAGCGCTGTAACGGTTTCGTAATTCATTTCCGGCCGCTTGATGAGATCGGTGGCGCGGATGCCGTCCTTCAGCTCGCTTCCGCCAAGTGAGCGAATGTATTCCTGATTTTCCTTGGACGGTTTGATAATAACAGAATGCAGGCGTTTTTTCTCTGCTTCAATGGCCGCTTTTTTCTCCTGAAACTTTTGATATCTCTCTTCAGAAATCAGACCGACTTTATAGCCGATCTCCGTCAGGCGCAGGTCGGCGTTGTCATGACGCAGAAGCAGGCGGTATTCCGCGCGGGAAGTCAACAGCCGGTATGGTTCGTTCGTTCCCTTGGTGACAAGGTCGTCAATCAGCACGCCGATATAGGCATCAGAGCGGCTGAGAATGACTTCCTCTTTGCCAAGCGCTTTGCGGCCCGCATTAATGCCGGCCATGATTCCCTGTCCGGCCGCCTCTTCATATCCTGACGTGCCGTTGATTTGTCCCGCGGTGAACAGTCCCGGTATTTTTTTCGTTTCCAGTGTCGGCCAAAGCTGTGTCGGTACGATCGCATCATATTCAATCGCATACCCGGCACGCATCATCTGCACGTTTTCAAGTCCCGGTATGGTTGACAGCATTTTTTTCTGTACATCTTCAGGAAGGCTTGTTGACAATCCCTGGACATAGACTTCCTGTGTGTTGCGTCCTTCCGGCTCGAGAAAAATTTGGTGTCTCGGTTTGTCGTTAAAGCGGACGACTTTGTCTTCAATGGACGGGCAGTATCTCGGCCCCGTTCCTTTGATCATTCCGGAATACATCGGTGAACGGTGCAGATTGTTATCGATGATCTCATGTGTTTCCGGGCTCGTATACGTCAGCCAGCAAGGCAGCTGGTCTGTAATGTATTCGACCGTCTCATAGGAAAAGGCCCGCGGCACTTCATCACCAGGCTGGATTTCCGTTTTGCTGTAGTCGATTGAATGGCTGTTAACCCGCGGCGGTGTGCCTGTTTTAAAGCGGACTAGGTCAAATCCGAGCTCTTCGAGATGTTCAGACAGCTTAATAGAGGGCTGTTGGTTGTTCGGTCCGCTTGAATAAGACAGGTCGCCGAGAATAATTTTTCCCCGCAAAAATGTCCCTGTCGTCAGGACAACCGTTTTGGAACGGTATTCCGCACCGGTTTGGGTGATAATCCCGCGGCATTCGCCGTCTTCAATCAAAAGGCGTTCAGCCATCCCTTGCAGCAATGTCAAATTCGGTTCGTTTTCAAGCGTTTTTTTCATTTCATGCTGGTATTGGAATTTGTCGGCCTGTGCACGAAGGGCTCTTACGGCCGGGCCTTTCCCCGTATTTAACAGCCTCATTTGAATGTGGGTTTTGTCAATATTTTTAGCCATTTCTCCGCCCAACGCGTCGATTTCGCGGACGACAATCCCTTTCGCGGGGCCGCCGACAGACGGATTACACGGCATGAAAGCAACCATATCAAGGTTGATGGTTAAGACAAGCGTTTTGGCGCCTTGTCTGGCTGATGCCAGCGCCGCTTCAACACCGGCGTGTCCGGCGCCGACGACAATAACATCATATTGGCCTGCTACATAGCCCATATGCTTTGTTCCTCCTTTATTTTCCTAAGCAAAATTGGGAAAAGAGCTGGTCGATCAGGCTTTCGTGTACAGCGTCGCCAATGATCTCCCCTAGTACTTCCCAACATTTTGTTAAATCGATTTGCACCATATCAATCGGGACATCGTTTTCAATTCCCTCAAGTGCGTCGGTAATGGCGCGCTTTGCCTCATGCAAAAGCGAGATGTGCCTTGTGTTGCTGACATATGTCAAGTCGCCGCTCTCGATCGCCCCCGTAAAAAACAGCGATTGAATCGCTTCCTCAAGCTCGTCAATTCCTTCTTCTTTCAACAGCGACGTCGTGACGACAGGACGGCCGCTTGCCAATTCCGCGACACGGTCGAGATCGAGCTGTTGCTCGAGGTCGGTTTTATTGACGATGACGATCAAATCCATCCCCTTCGTCGCTTCGAAAAGCTTGACATCTTCTTCTGACAAAGGCTCGCTGTAATTGAGGACGAGCAGGATCAGATCCGCTTCTTTTAACACCTGTCTGGAGCGTTCGACACCGATGCGCTCGACGATATCCTCTGTCTCACGGATTCCCGCTGTATCAACAAGACGCAGAGGCACGCCTCTGACATTCACGTATTCTTCAATGACATCCCTCGTCGTACCGGGGATGTCCGTTACAATGGCCTTCGTTTCATGGACGAGGCTGTTTAACAGCGATGATTTGCCGACATTCGGCCGCCCGATAATCACCGTTGAAATGCCTTCTCTTAATATTTTACCCTGTTCTGATGTCGTAAGGAGCGCTTCGATCTCTTTTTTGACTTTTGTCGCCTTTTCAATCAGCATGTTGTGCGTCATTTCTTCAACATCATCGTATTCCGGGTAGTCAATATTTACTTCAACATGCGCCAATGTCTCAAGAATCTCGGCTCTCAATCGTTTGATCAGTGAAGAAAGCCTTCCTTCCATCTGATTCATGGCGACATTCATCGCGCGGTCCGTCTTGGCTCTGATCAGATCCATAACAGCCTCAGCCTGGGAAAGGTCGATTCTTCCGTTTAAAAAGGCTCTTTTCGTAAATTCTCCAGGCTCTGCAAGTCTCGCTCCTTCTCTTAAGACAAGCTGGAGCACTTGATTGACCGTCACGATTCCGCCGTGGCAGTTGATTTCCACGATATCTTCTCTTGTGAAAGTTTTCGGCGCTTTTAATACGGAAACCATGACTTCTTCAACGACCTTTTCCGTTTCCGGATCGACAATATGGCCGTAATTAATGGTATGTGAATCAACAGAGCGCAAACGTTTTCCGCTCGGGCCTTGATATACTTTATCGGCAATCGAAATCGCTTCAGGGCCGCTCATCCGTACGATCGCAATCGCTCCTTCACCCATCGGCGTTGAAATCGCAGCGATTGTATCCATGGCTTTCACCTCTCTTTTTCATTCCTTTATCTATTATCCCCATTTGACGGATCATCTTCCAAACATCATAAATGGATAAAAACTTTTATTGTAATCAAAATTTAAAGATAACATAGTTTCAATTGAAGTGAAAGTGACTTGAATCGTTATCCACAACTGCAGAAAGCCACCATTACTTACTTTAACTTATCCACATGTGAATAACAATTAAATTTGTTTTTCATCAACAGCTTACACCTAAAAATAAGGAACTTAAACCGACAGGCGCAGCATAAATCATTTTTGACAATACAAAAAACCGAAGTCCCGTTTTTCAGAACTTCGGTTTTCATGTTATTTTTTATATGAGATGACGAGGTGACGGTTATGATCTTCACCGGTTGAATACGTTTCAATTTCACTGGAATAGCCCGAAAGCGTGTCATGGATCACTTTGCGCTCACTGGAAGGCATCGGTTCAAGATGAATGTCTTTTTTCTGCCTTCTCGCCTGATCGGCCAGCTTCATGGCCAGCTGCGCCAAGGTTTCCTTCCGCTTTGCACGGTACCCTTCAGCATCGACTACCACATGAATATAGCGGTCGGAGTGCCGGTTGATGACAAGCTGTGTCAACGTTTCAAGAGCGTTTAACGTTTGTCCTCTTTTTCCGATCAAAAGCGCCGTTTTGTCACCTTTTAACAGGAAGGTGACCTTTTTCGGCTCAACTGTCGCCGTCACCTGCGCTTCTATCCCCATGTTCTTCACAACATTTTCCAAATACTGTTTCGCTTCTTTTACAGGATCTATTTTTTCTCGAATTTTGACAACTGCAGGCTGATGTCCGAAAATGCCGAATAATCCCTTTTTGCCTTCATCGATTATGGCGATTTCAGCATCGTCTGCTTGGAGTTCCAGCTGTTTAAGCCCGGATTGCACTGCTTCATCGACGGTACGTCCAGTAGCAGTCAGTTCCTTCACTTTTTCTTCCCTCCGGATTTTTTTCCTCCGGCTGTCGCTTCCTGCCTCTCCGCCTTCAAATCAGGTCCTTTGATAAAGAAGGTTTGAGCAATCATAAACAAGTTTCCGACTACCCAATACAGAGAAAGAGCCGCCGGGAAATTGATGGCAAATATGACGATCATAATCGGCATCAGCCAAAGCATCATCGCCATTTGCGGATTTTGCTGAGCGTTTCCGGCCATCATCAGCTTTTGCTGAATGAAAGTGAACACTCCCGCCAGAATCGGCAGGATGAAATATGGATCACGCTCTCCCAGGTCAAACCATAAAAAGCTGTGCTCTGCGATCTCCCGCGTTCTCATAATGGCATGATAGAATCCGATTAAGATCGGCATTTGAATTAAAATAGGGAAACATCCCGCAAGCGGGTTCACGCCGTGCTTCTGCATGAGAGCCATCGTTTCCTGCTGAAGTTTTTGCTGTGTTTTCTGATCTTTTGAGCTGTATTTCTCGCGAAGTTTTTGCATTTCAGGCTGCAGCGCCTGCATCGCTTTTGAGCTTCTCGTCTGCTTGATCATCAGCGGCAAAATCAAAAGTCTGATTAAGAGCGTGACGATGATAATTGCAAGCCCGAAATTTTCATTCATCAAATTGGCAACATACGTAATCAGCTGTGACAAAGGATAAACGATGTAGCTGTTCCAAAATCCTTCACTCTCTGCAGTGATCGGCTGGTTGATTTGCGTACATCCAGCTAACAGCACGAGAACGCCGATCATACTGAATAATAATAAAATTCGCCTCTTCAACAACATTTCCTCCTAAATCTTCATTCTTCAACCGTTTTTTTCATTCGGTTATGAACATTAAAAAGACATACTTTCTCGTATTTTATCATCTTTCCCCCTAAAATGGGCGCCGACATTTTTCAACCAAAAGGAAGCGCTTAAAAATGTCTGAACTCTCCCTTATATAATCGGGTTATGATGGCTTATTCGATTGTTTTCGGTACACAAATGACTTTCTGAAAAGATGCTGCAGACTTTTCTTTGTTTCTTCATATGTCAAATCAGCAGCGGGTTTTCTCGCAATAATGATATAGTCATTTTCCTGTTTTAATTGATCCCGCTCTTCTTGGATGACCTGGCGAATCAGCCGTTTTACCCGGTTGCGCACGACGGCGTTCCCGATTTTTTTGCTGACCGACAGCCCGACCCGAAACTCCTTCGCTTCAGGCTGGTGAAGCACATATAAAACATACTGCCGGTTTGCCATCGATTTGCCTTTTTTAAATACCTTTTGAAAATCTTCATTTTTTTTTAATCGATTTCGCTTTTTCATCTCTTCCTTCACTCCGATAACAAGCTGGCAAAAAAGGCCTGGTCATTCCTTTATGTAAAAAAGACCACTGACATTATTCAGTGGCCTAAGCTGATAATACTTTTCTTCCTTTGCGGCGGCGACGTGCTAATACAAGACGTCCATTTTTAGAACTCATGCGGCTGCGAAAGCCATGAACTTTGCTGCGCTTACGGTTATTTGGTTGAAATGTTCTTTTCATGTATGACACCTCCCTCGAGGAATAGCTGTTAAAGACAGTCTAATTTATTATATTTGGATGAGCAGTTCATTGTCAACTTCACTCATACATTTCTTTTTGCACCATAATAGGATAACACAGATAGATCGACTCCGAAAGCTTATTTTCATTTTTCCTCATTTTTAGCTTAAAAGATTTTTTTGGAAGCGGGAAATGTCGACTTGATCATCGAAAAATAACCGATGTGGATATCTTTCGCCTTATTTTTTCTATCCACAACCATTATCGACAACATCTTCACAAAACTAACCCTTGTGGACAAACTTTTTTCAACAGTTTGTATAGAGTGTGGATAAGTTCCTGTCAACCATTGCAACGTCTCTCTTATTCTGATATTATATTTGTGTTTTAACTCTTGATAACAAATTGGCTGCTATACCATTATCCACAAACTGTGGATAACTTGTGGAAAGATTTTTCACAGGGTGTGAAGGAAATTGTCCACATCTTGTGAATGGTGTCGAAAAGACGTTTTTCTACTATATTATATGTTTTCAACATTTCATTCACGAATGGAGCCATCCATTTGCTCTTTTTTTGTGTTCTATAACAGTCTGAACGAGCAAATACCGCCGGAAAAGGAGGGACGAACCGCCATT